>JAYTQA010000052.1:0-5314 GCA_043746955.1 bacterium
CGTCGGCATTCATCATTGGGAGGAAAAAGCCCCTTGGCCTTCGAACGTCAAGTGGCCTAAATGAGCACTTGGGGCGGCACGAATACGCGACAAGACCAACCGCCATCGACGGACGGACGGACGGATGACCCGGCACGAAGGCTATGCCTTGTCCATCAAGAACCGCAAACGGATCGAAGAGGCCTTCGGTTGGGCCAAAACCGTCGGCGGCATGGCTCAGACCGTCTACCGCGGCGTCGAGCGGGTGCGGTCGCGCTTCATCCTGACCATGGCGGCCAACAACCTTGCCAGACTGCCCAGGTTGCTCGCGGCTTGAGGTTGAAACCTGGCAAAAGGTCAGCTTACACCCACGCGGAGCGGCTCGAAAGCAAGAGTCGCTGCGCCGCAAAGAGGAAAACCGTTCCGGCGCGCTGACTTCTTCTGCAGCCTGTTAAGGACCGTGGCGGCCGGATACGAGGCGATCTCGCGTCTGATCAGTCCGCACGCCGTCATGAATCTCGGCTGGCTGGCGGCCGCCGGAACGATCAGTTTCATCGGCAACGAAGTGGTTGCAGTTCTCCGCATCCGGGTTGGGCGCGAGATCAACAGCGCCGCATTGATCGCGGACGGCTATCACGCCAGAACTGATGGTCTGACCAGTCTGGCCGTTGTTGCCGGGGCGCTCGGCGTCTGGCTCGGCTTTCCACTGGCCGACCCGATCGTCGGACTTGGCATCACTATCGCCATCTTCGGAATCGTGTGGCAGTCGGCCCGTTCGGTGCTGACCTGGATGCTGGACGGGGTGGAACCGGGGTTGGTCGGCGACATCGAACATGCCGCAGCACATGTGCCGGGGACCGGCAAGGTCGTTGAAGCCAAGGCTCGGTGGCTAGGTCACAAGCTGCATGTCGAGGTCGTCCTGGCGCTGGACGAGGGCCTGTTGCTTGCCGAAGCCAACGCTGTCTCGGCGCGGCTGCAAGCAGAACTCTTTGCCCATATTCCGGCTTTGTCGGTCGCCAACATCCGGTTTGCGCAACCAAGCTCGGGGCAGAGCCATGCGCCCGATCCATTCAGGGTATCAGGGCGGATTGCGTCCGGTCTGTTGCAGATCGTGGACCCGGAACTCGGCGAACGCTTCGAGTTGCGCGTTTCACGCCATGCCGAGGCAATGCAGGCAGAGGCCGCAATTCAGCGGGAAGGTGGCAGGGTCGATCGGCTTTCCCTGCTTCCGGTGGACGGGAACCACCATCGGTTGCGTAGCGCCGTCGCACCTGCCGAGCCGCATGAATTCGATGCGACCCTGCTGCTTGCCGCCCAAGGCGCGGAGGAAGTCTTGGCGTTTCGCATGGTCGAGCCGCACCATGCCCACGCGTGATGAAGGGCCAACCACATCTTGGGGGCACCGATCTTGGCTTGCCCGGCCGCAGAATATTTCCGTGATCTCAGTGAATTCTACCGTGACAACAAAGGGGAGTGAGCTTAGCAAGGCCGCAGAAGTGCTTCGGCGACTCGAAGCATTCACTGACAAGGAAACCCGATGACCGGCGACAGTCGATCTACGTTCAAGCAAGGCGCTGCACGGGTTTAGGGTTCGCCTTTTGCCTGTGCGTGTCTTGCGGACACCATGGTAAAGGCAGAAGCGATGTTGAATTCATTCGAATGCGCTGCGTGGCAGCGTCTGTCCGACCTGTCGGCCTTCGGGGCGAGGTGCGTGGCATGACCTTTTCTGTCATTCCGATTTCGGCCACCAAACGCAAGACCGGCGTTCTGGCCTGGGATTTGATTGCAGCCTTTCTGGTGCTGGCGACGGTGATTTTTCTGGCAGACGTGGGTCAGGGCTTGCTGAAACCGCTGGTCGTCGGCGCGCCAAATCCGATCTCCCTTAGCCCCTGGGCCTTGCCTGAATATGCCGCGCGCACCAGCCTGCGGATGCTGATTGCGATGGGCTGTTCCCTGATCTTCACCCTGACCTACGCCACGGCGGCTGCGAAAAGCCGTCGGGCGGAGGCAATCCTCATCCCGATCCTCGACATTCTGCAATCGGTGCCGATCCTTGGTTTCATCTCGGTGACCGTGGTGTTCTTCATGTCCCTGACGCCGGGGCATTATCTGGGCGCCGAACTGGCCGCCGTCTTCGCCATTTTCACCAGTCAGGCCTGGAACATGGCCTTCAGCTTCTACCAGTCGCTGCGCACCGTGCCGACCGAGTTGACCGAGGTCACCTACTCCTTCCGCCTTGGACCCTGGATGCGGTTCTGGAAGCTGGAAGTGCCGTTCGCCATGCCCGCGCTCGTTTGGAACATGATGATGTCGATGTCGGGCGGCTGGTTTTTCGTGGTGGCATCCGAGTCGCTGAGCGTGGGCGACACCTCGATCACCTTGCCGGGGGTTGGATCCTATATCGCGCTGGCGATTGCAAAAAGCGACCTCACGGCCATCGGCTGGGCGGTGTTGACAATGCTTTTGGTGATCCTGATCTATGACCAGTTGCTGTTCCGCCCGCTGATCGCCTGGACCGACCGGTTCCGCTTTGAGCAGGAAACCGATATTGCACCACCAACCTCCTGGGTGCTGACGACCCTACATCGGTCGCGGCTGGTGGCGGCGGTGACCCGCCCGCTGGGGCGGCTTTGGGCGTGGACCTATCAGATAGCCCCCAAGCCCGCTCGCGCCATGCCACCAGGGGTCGAAACCATTGCCAAGCCGGGCTGGCGCGACCGCGTCTGGCCAGCGTTCGTCGCGGTACTGGTAGCATTGGCCCTATGGCGCGTGAGCAGTTTCATCCTGTCAGGTCTGCCGCTCAGCGAAGTCGCAACACCGGTCCTGCTCGGGCTGATCACCATGGTCAGGGTGTTTGTGCTGATCGCGGCGGCAAGCCTCATCTGGGTGCCAGTCGGCATCTGGCTGGGTCTGCGTCCCAAGGCGGCACGGATCGCCCAGCCCATTGCGCAGTTCATGGCAGCCTTTCCGGCCAATATCCTGTTCCCAGTGGTGGTCTCGGGCATTGTCGCGTTCAACCTCAATGCCGACGTGTGGCTGAGCCCGCTGATGATCCTTGGCACGCAGTGGTATATCGTGTTCAACGTGATCGCAGGAGCGTCGACCATCCCAAGCGAATTGCGCGATGTGGGCACCAGCATGCAGGTTCGTGGCTGGCTCTGGTGGCGCAAGATTGCGCTGCCAGCAGTGTTTCCCTTTTACATGACCGGGGCGCTGACCGCGTCGGGCGGGTCTTGGAACGCTTCGATCGTCGCCGAGGTGGCAAGCTGGGGCAGCACGACCCTGCACGCCCATGGCCTTGGCAGCTATATCGCCGAAGCCAGCGCCGCCGGGGATTTCCGCCGCATCGTGCTGGGTATCGCCGTGATGAGCGGCTTTGTCGTCGTGCTGAACCGAGCGATCTGGCGTCCGCTTTATGGCTACGCCGAACGCAAATATCGCCTGACCTGAGGAAGGCCGCCATGGATATCACCACGCCACTTCTGAACGTCGACTCCGTGCGCAAAGCCTTCCCCAAGCCTGACGGCGGGGAACTGCTGGTGCTGGATGACGTCGACCTGACCCTGAAAGAGGGCGAGATCGTCGGCTTGCTCGGTCGCTCGGGATCGGGGAAATCGACATTGCTGCGCCTGATCGCAGGCCTGTCCACGGCGGGTGCCGGGACGGTCACCTATATGGGCGACGTCGTGGAAGGACCGCCCAAGGGCATCGCTATGGTATTCCAGAGCTTTGCGCTGTTCCCTTGGCTCACGGTCTTGGAAAACGTCGAGATCGGCTTGGAGGCCATCGGCGTCGAACGCTCCGAACGCCGCCGCCGCGCGCTGGAGGCGATTGACCTCATTGGCCTGGACGGTTTTGAATCCGCCTATCCCCGCGAATTGTCGGGCGGGATGCGGCAACGGGTCGGTTTTGCCCGTGCGCTGGTGGTGCATCCGAACATCCTGCTGATGGATGAGCCCTTCTCGGCGCTGGACGTGCTTACCGCCGAAACCTTGCGCACCGATTTCCTTGACCTGTGGGGCGAGGGGCAGTTGCCGATCAAAGGGGTGATCATCGTCACCCACAACATCGAGGAGGCGGTGTTGATGTGCGACCGCGTGCTGATTTTCGGCAGCAATCCGGGACGCATCCTGCGCGAAATCAAGGTTGACCTGCCGCAGCCGCGCGCCCGGTTGGACCCGAATTTCCGCGAACTCGTCGAAAGCATTTATGTCGAGATGACCAGCAAACTAACCACTGACAAGTCCGAGGGCCGTTCCGAGCGGTTCCCCGGAACCGGCATTGGCTCGTCCCTCCCCAATGTGTCGACAAACATTCTGGCGGGCCTTCTGGAAACCGTTGATGCCGCCCCCTACAATGGTGAGGCCGACCTGCCGGTCATCGCCTCTTCGCTGCAACTGGAAATCGACGACCTGTTTCCAGCGGCGGAAACCCTGCAAATGTTGCGCTTTGGTGAATTGGTCGGCGGTGATTTCCGGCTTACACCCGAAGGCCGCCGATTTGCGCAGGCGGAAACCGACGACCGCAAACGCCTGTTCGCCCAGCATCTTGTGACCTATGTCGCGCTCGCCGCCCATATCAAGCGCGTGCTTGACGAACGGCCCGGCCGCAGCGGCCCGTGGGCACGGTTCTCCGCGGAACTGGAGGATTACATGTCACCAGAAGACGCCGCCCGCACCCTGCGCGCCGTGGTCAGCTGGGGGCGCTATGCCGAAATCTTCTCCTACCACGACGACACGCAGATGTTCAGCCTGGAAAACCCATAGTGGTCAGACTGCGTTGTTTTCTCAGCGTGAACAGGCGGCAAAAGCTGCTCCTTTCAAGCACCAAAATCTGATCCCGGTTGTGCCAGGGCTATTTTTTTTGACCGGAAATTGGCATGCGTTCTGCGTGATCGAAATCTGAGGCCTAACAGGCTGCTGAAAAAGGGTTTTCGGAAGCACACGAGAGGGAAACTATTCTGTTTTACTCGCCAACAGGAACCTGCACAATTTTACCAGTTCGCTTGACGTTATCGCCCTCTTTAATAGTTCTATCTTCACCAAGAATGACCACCCCAACAGCCGCCTGTTCAAGGTTTAGCACCATGCCATAAACCTCACCTGGAAACTCCACAAGTTCGCCGGCCATTACTGACTCAAGACCATGAACCCTGGCAACACCGTCTCCTACTGAAAGGACGCTTCCAACTTCACTTACTTGAAGCGCTTTGCTGTAGTTTTTTATTTGTTCTTTTAAAACTCGACTAATTTCATCTGCGCGAATTTGCAATTCCATTTTTAAACTGTTCTCCTGTTTAAGTCGTCGTGAATTTTGCGTAGGTGTGAATCCAGCG
>JAYTQA010000053.1:0-13921 GCA_043746955.1 bacterium
CGGCCAGATCGCGCAGGGTGGTGCCCTGTTCCAGGGTCAGCACCAGCGGCTTTTCGGAATAGGCGTGCTTGCCCGCCTCCAATATCCGCTTGGTGATCGGATAATGGGCATCCGGGATCGTCAGGTTGATGACGATGTCGATTTTCGGGTTGGCCAGCAGGTCATCGACCGATTGCGCTTTGGTGTTGAATTCGGCGGCGCGGGTTTTGGCAAACTCCAGGTTGATATCCGCGACCGCACGCACTTCGATGCCGTTGAACAGGGGGGCCAGACGCAGATAGGCGGTCGAGATATTGCCGCAGCCGATGATGCCGATGCCGAGTTTTGTGCCGGGTTTTGTGCCGAGTTTTGTCATGTTAACCTCACAGGGATTTCAGGGTGGCAAAGGCACGGGTGGCAAAGCGGCGGTCGTCGGATGGGTTGTCATGCTCCAGCACGAAATGCTGGCAGCCGGCGGTTTTGAGGGCGACGTGGAGGGTTTTCCAGTCAACCGTGCCGTAGCCCACATCGGCCCAGCCGTCCTCATCGGCGTTTTGGCCAGCCGGTGCGATGTCTTTGACATGGGCTGCGGTGATGCGCGGGCCATATTGCTTGATCCATGCGAGCGGGTCCGATCCGCCGCGAATGACCCAGGCGACGTCGAGCTCAACCTCCAGCGAGGGACCGCCTTCCAGGATCGACGCTTCGGGGATCGAGCCATCGGCCTGCGCTTTGAATTCGAAGTCATGGTTGTGCCAGCCAAAGCCAAGGCCAGCAGCCCGGATCGGGGCACCGGCTTTCTCCAGACGGGCCCCGAAGGCGCGCCAGCCGGCGGCATCTTTTGGGCGATCGTCAGGCCCGATGTGCGGCACGTAAAGGCGTTCGATGCCGAGGGTCTTGGCGACCTGCAAAGCCCAAGCCGGGGTATCTTCGATCTGCGGCAGCCCGAAATGGCCGGTTTTCATAGAAAGGCCCGCGGCTTTCAGCGCGGCGGCGGTGGCGGCCAGCGTGGCTGCGTCAGCATAAAGGCCGCCGAAGCCTTCGGTCCCGGTCAGGCCAACCTCGGCCAGCATCTTGGCGGTGGCCGCCAGCGGCGGGAATTTGCGCGAGGAGTAAAGCTGATACGCGATCATCGGATATCCTTTCCATAGGTGGCGGAGTGCAGGTCGCGCAGGGTGAAGCGCGGCTCGGCGCCGGGAGATTGGGGGGTGAAGGTCACGGTCGCGGGGTGGCCGGGGAACTGCGTGAAGGCGTTGACCGAGCAGCGGCCGGGTTGGTCGGCTTCGATGGCGACGAACGGGGCGAGGGTTTCGGATGTGACCGTGATTTCATAGGCTTGGCCGAGATTCTTCACCTGATGCATTAAGTTCGCCGGCAAGAGGTCATAGGTCTTGTAGGGCTTGGGCGCAAAGTGGTCGCCGCCCCGGTGGATGCCCGTGGCGTCAGCCCATGTGTAGGCCAGCATTTCCCCATCGGCGAGGCCCGGCACGGTGAGCGCAAGCTGGGCGGCAGCGGGGGAAAGGATCAGCGTTTGCTTGGCGAGTTGGCGCATGGTGCCCGCCATGGTGACGGCATGGGCGGTGACGGTGAGGCTCACTGGCGCTGCGGTGTCGTTGACGGCGCGGAGTTCGATTTGGCCGTTGACCGGCACGGCGGACACGAACACCGGCGCGTAGAACTCTTTCGCCATGTGGTGCAGCAATTTCCAGCCGCCGCCATGATCAAGGCTTGCCCAGCTACACACCGGCCAGGTGTCGTTCAACTGCCAGATCAGGCTGCCCATGCAGTGTGGTTTCAGACTGCGCCAATGGGTGACGGCGGTTTTGATCGCGAGGCCTTGCTGGACCTGGCTCAGGTAGACGAAGTTTTCGAAATCGACCGGAAAACGGAAGTAACGGAACATCGTTTCGGCGATGCGGGCGTTGCCGCCGGCGTTCTTCTGGTGGCTTTCCATCACCGGCGCCGCGATGTTGAAATCCGCAGGCGAGGCGAATTTGCGGATCACGTCGATGGATGGATAGGACTGGAAGCCGAATTCGGAGCAGAACCGGGGGCTTACGTCGCGGTAGTGGTCAAAATCGCGGCCCTCGTGCCAGACGCTCCAAAAGTGCATGTCGCCCTTTTTGTCGTCATGCCAGGTGTCGCCGAAATCCATCGGGCCGGGGCTGGGCGAGGACGGCCACCAGACCGCACCGGGGACGGCGGCTTTCAGCGCTTGTTCAATGGTGCGGTTCAGGCGGTCGTAGCCGACGAGGTATTGATCGCGGTTGGCGCGGGTTTCGGGGAACCAGGTGAGGGCTCCGATCAATTCGTTGTCGCCGCACCAGAGGATCAGGCTGGCGTGGTGGTGCAGGCGCAGGGCGTTCTGGCGGACCTCCTCGGCGACTTGGGTGAGGTACGCGTCATCAGCGGGGTAGATGTGGCAGGAGAACATGAAATCCTGCCAGACCATCAGGCCGAGTTCATCGCAGAGGTCGTAGAACCATGAAGGTTCATAGCGGCCACCGCCCCAGACGCGGATCATGTTCATGTTGGCATCTGCGGCGGATTGCAGCAGGTCGCGGGTGTCGGTCGGATTGATCCGGCCGGCGAGGGCGTCAGCGGGGATCCAGTTGGCACCTTTGCAGAAAATGTCGCGGCCATTGATCCGCACCTTGAAGCCAAGGCCTGCGGCATCTTTCTCGGTGATCAGTTGGGCCGTGCGCAGGCCAATGCGGCGGCGTTCGGTTTGTGGGCCCAGGGTGACGGTCAGGTCATGCAAGGGCTGCGCACCTTGGCCGGCTGGCCACCAAAGCTGGGGGTTTTCAATGGCCAGGTCGGCATAGGCCACGCCGCGCTTTACGGTGGCGCGGGCTTGGATGCCGCAGAGGGTGAACGTGGCTTCACCGCCATCCTCGCCCTCCACATGGGCCGCCACGGCAACCACGGCGCGACCGGGCGTGTGGGTTTGGGTGACGACAAGATGGTCGATGCGGGTAAGGGCCACGGGTTCCAGATAGAGGTCGCCGTAGACGCCGAACGGGGCGAGCGCGATGTTCCAGTCCCAGCCGAAATCGCAAGCGGGCTTGCGGATCAGGTTGCCGTTGGGAATTGGGGTGTTGTTGGCGGAGAACGGCAGGAAATAGCGGTAGGCGTCCTGCCGGCGTTTGGCCTCAGCCACGACATTGCCGAAGGTCAGGGTGATGTCGTTTTGGCCTTTGCGCAGGATGTGGGACAGGTCAACCCGGTGGCTTAAGAACATGTTGTCGGAGGTCAGCACCGTCTGACCGTTCACCGCCACCGTCACCAGCGTGTCGAGCATGGCGGCCACCAGCACCAGATCGGTGCGGTCGGTGGTAAACTCTCGCCGCGCCACCCAGGTCCGGTCGCAAATCCAGCGTAGCCCGTATTCGTTGCGGCCAAAATAGGGATCGGGGATAGCGCCCGCATTGTAGAGCGCGTCAATTCCATCGCCGGGCAGGGTCAATGTGACGGTGTTTTCGCCGCCTTCTTCCGAAAGCAACCAGTCCCCGGCGAGGTTCAACATGATCAGATCCGCAACTCGTTGGTTTCGTCAAACAGCGACGACTTGGCGATATCGACTTTGAGGTGCACGTTCAGACCGGTCTTCGGGCGATGTTCGACCGGCACCCGAACCGACATCTGTTTGCCTTCGACCAGCAGCCAGACCAGCGAGTCAGCCCCCATCGGCTCGTCAATCTCGACCACCGCCGGGATGGTCTGGCCGGGGATCGCCGCCTCCACGATGGTCAGATGTTCAGGGCGAAGGCCGATGATCGCCTTGGGACGGTCCAGGATCGCGCCGCCCTCGTAGCCCGCAAGGTCAAGCGTGACGCTGCCGAATTTGAAGGCTTTACCGTTGTTCACGGTTTCGCCTTTCAGAAAGTTCATCGCAGGCGAGCCGATGAAGCCGGCCACGAACAGGTTGGCCGGGCGGTTGTAGATGGTTTGCGGCGCGTCAAGTTGCTGGATGATCCCGCCCCGCATGATGGCTATGCGGTCGGCGAGGGTCAAAGCCTCGATCTGGTCATGGGTCACATAGATCATGGTGTTCTGCAGTCGGTTGTGCAGGCGCTTCAACTCCACCCGCAGTTCAGACCGCAGCTTGGCGTCAAGGTTGGACAGGGGCTCGTCGAACAGGAACACATCGACATCGCGCACCAAGGCGCGGCCGATGGCGACCCGCTGGCGTTGACCACCCGACAAAGCCCCCGGCTTTCGGTCCAACAGTGGCCCGATTTGCAGGATTTCCGAGGCGCGCTGGACCCGCTTTTCGATGTCAACCTTGGGCAGACCTGCGATTTTCAGACCAAAGCTAAGGTTGCCGCGCACCGTCATCTGCGGGTAAAGCGCGTAGGATTGGAACACCATGCCGATGCCACGCTCGGACGGTTCGGCCCAAGTGACGTTTTTGCCCTTGATGTGAATTTGCCCCTCGGACAGTTCCAACAGGCCTGCCAGACAGTTGAGCAGGGTGGATTTGCCGCAACCTGATGGGCCGAGGAGGACGATGAACTCGCCCTCCTCGACATCCAGGTTCAGGTTTTTCAGCACTTCAGCGGCGCCGAATTTCAGGGTGAGGTTTTGGACAGAGACAGAGTACATGAGATCAACCCTTGACGGCGCCGGCCGCGATGCCGCGCACGAAGTATTTGCCGGAGATGAAGTAGATCGACAGCGGCACGAGGCCGGTCAGGATCGTGGCCGCCATGTCGACGTTATAGGCTTTGCCGCCGGTGGCCGAATTGACGATGTTGTTCAACTGCACCGTCATCGGGTAGTTGGTGGGCCCGGCGTAGATCACGCCGAACAGAAAGTCATTCCAGATGCCGGTGACTTGCAGGATGACCGCCACCGTGAAAATCGGTACCGACATCGGCGCGAACACCTGAAAGAATATCTGCCAGTAGCCCGCGCCATCGACCCGCGCGGCCTTGAACAACTCTTGCGGCAGGCTGGCGAAGTAGTTGCGGAACAGCAGCGTCAGCAGCGGCAGGCCAAAGATGGTGTGGACCAGAACCACGGCGGGCAGGGTCGAATAGATGCCAAGCCAACGGGTGATCAGCACCAGCGGATAGATCATCACGATGTAGGGGATGAACGACGACAGCAGCAGAACGGTGAAGAAGCCCTCCGAGAATTTGAACGGCCAGTTCGCCATCGAATAGCCGGTCAGCGAGGCCACGATGATGGACACGATGGTGGAGGGAACCGTGATCTTGACCGAATTCCAGAAGCCGACCTTGATGCCTTCGCAGTAAAGCCCGGTGCAGGCGGAATTCCACGCCTTTTCCCAGGCGTCGAACGTGGGATGCAGGGTGGGCACGAAAATGTTGCCCGACTGAATCTCGTGAATGTCCTTCAGCGAGGTGATGACCATGACGTACAAGGGAAACAGGAAGAACAGCGCGCAGACCACCAGCACGGTATAAACGACGAAGCGTTCCGGCGTGATGAACTTCTTGGGTTTCGCGCCTGACGGGCCTTGGGCGAGGCTTGGGTTGGCCATTTCGCTGATCCTCACGCCTGTTTCTTCTTGCCGAATTCCATGCGAATCCAAGGGATCAGCACAATCGCCATGCTGACCAGCATCACGGTGGAGGCGGACAAGGACTGGCCCAAGTTGGCCGAGAAATTCTGATAGACATAACGCGTCGGCACGTCGGACGAGATGCCCGGCCCGCCATCGGTCAATGCCACCACAAGGTCATAAATCCGCACGGCACCCGAGGCCACCAGCACAAAAGTCGTGACCAGCACCGGCTTCATCATCGGCAGCACAATCTGCAGATAGGTGCGCCATGCCGGAATGCCGTCGACCCTGGCGGCTTTCCAGATGTCTTCGTCAATGCCGCGCAAACCGGCCAGCATGAGCGCCATGACAAGGCCGGTGCCCTGCCAGATGCCCGCGATGACGATGGCATAAACCACCATCCGGCGGTTGGCGACCCAGTCAAAGGTAAAGCCGGTCCAGCCCAACTGGCGCACAGCGGCTTGCAGGCCGTATTCCGGCGACATGATCCACGCCCAAACGTGGCCGGTGACGATGAAGGATAGCGCGAAAGGGTAGAGGTAAATCGTGCGAAACACCCCCTCTGCCCGGATTTTCTGATCCATCATCACGGCGAGCAGAAAGCCCAGCGACATCGACAGAATGATCGCAAGGAACGCATAGGTCGCGACGTTGGGCAAGGCTCCGGTGCAACTGAAGGTCCAGTCTGACTGGCCGATATGGGTGATGGCCGGGCAGTTCATCCAGCGGTCGGTGTTGAACAGCCGCTTGTAGTTGGTCAATCCCACGAACCCGTCCAGCCATTGCGCGGGGGTGAAAATCGGCACGATCTTGATATTGGTGAAGGAAAACAGCACCGTCCACAGCGTACCGCCGACAAAGACGACGAGCACGATCAGCATCATCGGCAGCGACGCGAATTTGGAACTCAAATTCCGGAAGATGGGATTTGGCCTGTCCATCAGAGTGCACCGCCATGCCTTGGGTTTGGAAGCGACAGGCCCAGCCACTGTCAAGCAGCCGGACCTGTCAAAGGTCGAAGTCGGAACGTCTTACTTCAGGTCTTACTTCGGCGCGTTCTTGATGATGGCGACGAACTTGGCCTGCGCGTCAGCCGCCTTCATGTCGGGGTTGGCCATGAACTCGGTCATCAGATCAGAAATCTGGTTCAGCGAGTCACGGTCGATCATCTGGATGTCGTTCGGGAACACGGCCTTCGAATGGTCCAGAATCTCCAGACCCTTCTTCATGCAGTCGTTGGCCATCGACAGGTCAACGTCGGCACGCATCGGCAGCGAGCCCTTTTTCAGGTTAAAGGCAACCTGGACTTCCTTGGTCACCAGCGTATGGGCCAGCTCTAGCTGGGCCGCCTGGATCTTCGGGTCGGCGTTCTTGGGGAAGTAGAACACGTCGCCGCCGGTGTTCAGGACCGGGGTCACACCCAGACCCGGCAGGCAGTCGAAGTCTTTGCCGGCAACCATTTTGGCCACTGCGAATTCACCACCGGCCCAGTCGCCCATGATGTTGGCGGCAGCTTTGCCTTGGATGACCAGGCCGACGGCCTCGTTCCACTGCGGCACCATCTTGTCAGCCGGGGCAAACTGACGGGCAGCAGCTACGGCGTCGAACACGGCTTTGAATTCCTTCCCGCCGGCGATGGCGAGGTCGCGGTCTTTGTAGACCTTCACGAAGTTGTCGACGCCCGCCATGGCCACGGTGATGTCTTGCACCATCAGGCCGACCGGCCAGCCTTGGGCCAGCGACAACGGCTGAATGCCAGCCTTTTGCAACGCCGGGGCGTCGGCCATCAGTTCGGCGAAGTTCTTCGGCGGTTCCATCTTAAGGTCGGTGAACACCTTGCGGTTGGTCCACATCCACTGCGCCGAGTGCAGGTTGACCGGCACGCAATAGATTTTGCCATCAACCGTACAAGAGGCCAGTTGCGACGCGGGGCGCAGGATTTTGGCCCAGTCTTCCTTGGTGGCCAGAGCGGTGATGTCGGTCATCAGACCGGCCTTGATCAGGTCATCCGCGTCCTTGCCGGGGTTCAACTGGGTCGCACCCATCGGGTTGCCGCCCAAAATCCGCGAGATGATGATCGGGCGGGCAACGTCGCCCGAACCGGCGATGGCACCGTCAACCCATTTGTTGGCACTGCCGTCGGCGGCCTTGGTGGCGTTGAACGCCTTGGCAAATTCGGCGACGGCGGCGGCTTCACCACCCGAGGTCCACCAGTGGGTCACTTCCAGATCGGTGGCACCTGCGACAGACGGCAAGGCAACCGAGGCCGCAAGAACTGCGGCCATCGTAAAGGTCTTCATTCGGGTCTCCTCCCAGTTTCTAAATCGTTATCGGCGATCCTATAACGTTATAGATTTTTCATTCAAGCGATCTTTTCACTTGCGGCTGTGCTTTTTGAAAGCGCTCAATGGGCCGGATCAACCGGTCAGTTTGACCGGCCCCGCCCCCCTGTGACTGTCGAAATCACCATGAATGCGCCTGAATATTTCTGCACCGCAACGCAGGCCTTTGTCCAAGATTTCTTGGCAGCTTTCGGGTGGCGCGCGGCACCTGCAGGGGCCCCGGTCCGCTTTTTTGCTGCGCCGCAGCGATGCACGCTGGCGGGCGAGGCTCGCGACGACGATGACCAGAAATCCCCGATTCCGGCCTTGGTGATTCGCACCTGCCGTCGGTTTGCGGCGGGGTTTGACCGATGACTGGCCAGATCCTGCTGCCCGGTGATTCGGAGCGTCCGACCCTGAAGACCATCGCCGCCGAAACCGGGCTGGCAATTGCGACGGTGTCGCGCGCGTTGAAAGACGCGCCGGACATTGGCGAAGATACCAAGAAACGCGTCCGCGAAACCGCCGCACGTCTGGGCTATCGCCCGAACCGGGCCGGTGTTCGCCTGCGCACCGGCAAGACCAACGTGATCGCTCTGGCGCTGTCGACCGAGGCGGATGTGATGAACCACACCTCCAAGCTGTTGTATTCGATTGCCGAGGCATTGCGGGGCACCGCCTATCATCTGGTGGTCACACCGTTTTTCCCCGACCAAGACCCGATGGACCCGATCCGCTATATCGTGGAAACCGGATCAGCGGACGGCTTGGTGTTAAACCAGACCCAGCCGGATGATCCGCGCGTGCGCTACCTCGCTGAGCGCGGCTTTCCCTTTGCCACCCATGGCCGCACCAACATGGGGATCAACCACCCCTATTACGACTTCGACAACGAGGAATTTGGCCGGATCGGGGTGCGCGAACTGGTCAAGCGGGGTCGCAAACGCTTGCTTTTGGTGGCGCCGCCGCGCGCGCAATCCTATGCAAGCCATATGATCACCGGCTTTGCCGAAGAGGCCGCGTTGCGGGGCGCGACCTTTGAAGTGTCCGCCGAGGTGAACAGTGATGCCGGTGCTGCGGCGGTGGAGGCCTACGTGACCGCCCGGATGGCGTCGGACCCCGCGATTGACGGCATCATCTGCGGATCGACCACCTCGGCCATGGCTGCGGTGGCGGGAGCGGAAAATGCCGGGCTGCGGATCAATCAGGATTTTGATCTGGTGTCGAAAGAGGCGATCAGCTTCCTGCACCGGTTCCGGCGCGGGATCATTGTGGTCAAGGAAGATGTCGGGCAAGCTGGCTACTTCATTGCGCGCGCCTTGATGGCTGCTATCGAACGCCGCGCACCGGAACAGGGCCAGTTTCTCGAACGTCCGTTGGGCGGCGAGGACGGCTTGGCGGCAAAGAGTTTGGCGACAGGGGAAAACCGATGAAAACCATTAAAGGACCGGCGCTGTTTCTGGCGCAGTTTGCCGGTGATGCCGCACCATTCAATACGTGGGACGGCATCACCAAATGGGCCGCCGATTGCGGCTATCTGGGGGTGCAGGTGCCAAGCTGGGACGGACGGCTGTTCGATCTTGAAAAAGCGGCAGTCTCAAAAGGCTATTGCGACGAGGTAAAGGGGGTCGCTGCCGCCAACGGTGTGGCGATCACCGAACTTTCGACCCATTTGCAGGGCCAGTTGGTCGCCGTGCATCCGGCCTATGACACCCAGTTTGACGGCTTCGCCGCGCCAACGGTGCGCGGCAATCCCAAGGCAAGGGCGGACTGGGCGGTGGATCAGGTGAAAAAAGCCCTGACCGCCTCGCGCAATCTGGGGCTGACCGCCCATGCGACGTTTTCGGGCGCGTTGGCCTGGCCGTACCTTTACCCCTGGCCGCAGCGCCCGGCGGGTCTGGTCGAGGAAGCGTTCGACGAACTGGCGCGGCGCTGGCTGCCGATCCTGAACCATGCCGATGCGATGGGGGTGGATGTGGCTTATGAAATTCACCCGGGCGAAGACCTGCACGACGGTGTGACCTTCGAGATGTTTCTGGACCGGGTGAAGGGTCACAAACGCGCCAACATGCTGTATGACCCCAGCCACTATGTCCTGCAATGCCTTGATTACCTTGACCATATCGACATCTATCACGACCGGATCAAGATGTTCCATGTCAAGGACGCCGAGTTTAACCCGACCGGGCGGCAGGGGGTTTATGGTGGTTTCCAACCTTGGGTCAACCGCGCCGGACGGTTCCGTTCGCCGGGCGACGGCCAGGTCGATTTCGGCGGGATATTCGCCAAACTGACGCAACACGGCTTTGCCGGCTGGGCGGTGGTCGAATGGGAATGCTGCCTGAAGCACCCCGAGGACGGCGCGCGCGAAGGGGCTGCATTTGTGGCGGCGCATATCATCCGCGTCACCGAAAAGGCGTTCGACGATTTCGCCGATGCCGGGACGGACCGGGCGGCAAACCGCAAGATGCTCGGTTTGGGGTGAGAGCGCCGGGGTTTCCCAGCCGCCCGAACTTTAACCCAGAGCGGGGGTTTCACACCCCCGCACCCCCGTGGAGTATTTGTGCCCAGATGAAGAGGTTTCGGTCGTGACGATCGGCGTCAACCCGCTGTTGTGGACCTCGTGGCTGGGCCCGGCGCATCTGGGCGTGCTGCAGATGCGCGAGGCGCTTGGCTATGATGGGGCGAGGTGCCGGTGTTTTCGGGTGCGGCTGCGGATTATGCCGGGATGGGCCGGATGGGTGGCTGGGGAGGGTCTGGCTGGTGCGGTGGCGGGAACGCTGTGGCCGGGGGCGGACCCTTTGTCGGGCGCGGTGTCGGAGCGTGCGCCGGGGCGGCGCAGCTGCGCTAGCGGGTCGATTGCGCGCAGGCTTTGGGGGCAGAGGTGGGGGCAGGGCCGTTTCATCAGCCTTTGGGGCAGTTTTCGGGGCACGGGGTCACGGGAGCGCAATGGCGGCGGATGGTCGAAAGCCAACGCGCCATGGCGGTCTATGCCGGGGATTTGCGGCGGGCGATTGAACCCTTGAACCGGTTTGAATGCTATGCCCTGAACCTCGCCGCCGATGCAGCCGGTCTGGTGGCCGCGGTGGGCCGCCCGAACTCCGGCTATCTGTACGACAGGTTTCCCGCGCATATCGAGGAGCGCGATCCGGTGGCCGTCCTGCAAGCGACCATGCCCGCCGTCAGCCATGTCGATGTCAGCGAAAACGACCGCAGGCCCCCCGGTCGCGGTCATGCCGGGTTCCGCCCTGCCCTGCGTGCGCTGAAAGCTGCCTTGTATGACCACTGGATCAGCGTTGAGGCCTTTGGTCAGGCCCTGCCCGACATTGCCGCAGCCACCAAGGTCTGGCGTCCTCACTTCCCTTCTGAAACACAACGTGTCACCGAAGCCATTGGCCTGATCCGTCAGATCTGGACCGAATAGGAGATACCCCATGGCCATCACCGCCGCCCACGTTGCCCGCAGCCCCCGGATCCGTCTTGGCATGGTCGGCGGCGGCCGAGGTGCCTTCATCGGCGCCGTCCACCGCATCGCCGCGAGGATCGACGACCAATACGAACTGGTCGCCGGCGCGTTCGCCTCCGACCCCGAGAAAAGTGCGGCCTCCGCCGCCGATCTGGGCGTGGCCCGCAGTTATGGCTCGTTCGCCGAGATGGCGCAGAAGGAGGCCCGCCGCAAGGATGGCATCGAGGCGGTGGCCATTGTCACGCCCAACCACCTGCACGCCCCGGTGGCGCTGGAATTCCTCAAGCGCGGCATCCATGTGATCTGCGACAAACCGCTGACCGCCACTCTGCCCGAGGCGAAAAAGCTGGCCAAAGCCGCCGAGGCTTCCGGTGTCGTGTTCGCTTTGACCCACAACTACACCGGCTACCCGATGATCCGGCAAGCGCGCGAGCTGATTACCAGCGGCGAACTGGGCGACATCCGTCTGGTGAATGTCGAATACATTCAGGACTGGCTGGCCGAACCCTTGGAAGCCTCGGGCCAGAAGCAGGCCGACTGGCGCACCGATCCGGCACGGTCAGGGGCGGGCGGCTCGACCGGCGATATCGGCACCCATGCGTTCAACCTTGGCAATTTCGTTTCCGGCCTGACCTTGGCAGAGCTTTGCGCTGACCTGCAAAGCTTTGTTCCGGGCCGGCGGGTCGATGACAACGGCCATGTGATGCTGCGCTACACCTCCGGCGCGCGTGGCACACTTTGGTGTTCCCAAGTCGCGTCCGGTCAGGAAAACGGCCTGCGCCTGCGGATTTTCGGCACCAAAGCCGGGATCGAATGGGCGCAGGAGAACCCGAACTACCTTTACGTCGCCCCCTTGGGCAAACCGAAATACCGCCTGACCCGGGGCGGCCCCGGCACGGGCGACGCTGCGGCGCGGGTGACGCGCATCCCGGCTGGCCACCCGGAAGGCTATCTGGAAGGCTTCGCCAATATCTACGCCGAAGCCGCCCGTGCGATCATCGCCCGCCGCGACGGCTCCGAGCTTGACAAGGCGGTGACTTTCCCCGGCCTGAAAGAGGGCCTCGAAGGCGTGGCTTTCGTCGATGCCTGCGTCCGGTCGTCCAAGCGCAACGGGGCATGGGTCAAACTCGCCCTATAAAGTGTTGCGGGTAAAACGCCGGGCAAACCCGTTGCCCGGGTTGCCTGGTTCTGCCCAAACCGTTTCACTTTGGCCCAAATATCCTCGGGGGCGATGAGCGCTCGGAAAATCTGCCGGTGGGAGATTTTCAGCGAAGAGCGCCGCGCACGCTGGCGCGGCCGGGAGCAAACAGCCCCGTTGGCCAGCGCCAAGCGCCAGGTCAGGCCCCGATGCCAGGGGGGTGAGCCGTTTGCCCACCATGCCGGAGCCTCGACCGTTCGCGCTGCAACCAGAGGGCGGTCAGGATCAGCGAGGCGTTTTCGATCTCGCCGCTGGCAACCAGATCGATCAGGCGGTCAAACGCCATCAGGTGGCCGCGGATGTCTTCGGCCTCGCTCGCCTCACCGAACACGCCAGCGCAGCCGTCGGGCAGGTCGGTCAAGGCGACGTAGGAGTAGAGGTATTCACTGACAGCACCCACGCTGGGGTAGTAGCGCGCCACGAACCGCAGGTCGGTCAGGATCAGGCCAGTCTCCTCGGCAGCCTCGCGCCGGGCGGCGGCTTGCGGGGGCTCGAACGGGTCGATGCGGCCGGCGATGGCCTCGATCTGCCAGCATTGGCCGTCGCCGCGCGCCAAGGGACCGGCACGGAACTGTTCGACCACCAGCACCCGGTCGCGGACCGGATCATAGGGCAACACCGTCACCGCATCGCCCGACAGAAAGGCCGCGCGGGTGACGGTATCGCTGAGGGTGCCGTCAAACCGACGCCAACTGACATCATATTCCTCGATTGCGAAGAAATGCGCATAGGGTTGGCGGCGGGCTTTGACGGTCACATCTTGCGCCGTCTGCGGGTGGCGCAGGGTGGTGGGGGCGGGTTCGGCCCGCAGCCGGGAGGCGGCCCGGATCAGGATCGGTGTCAGGCGGGCCGCAACCTCAGGTGCGGAGGTCACCCCATACAAGGGCAAGATATCGCGCACCGCCTCGGCCAGCACGGCCGCAACCTTTGGCGCGGTGACGGACATCGGCCCCTGCCCTACCCCCAGATAAGCGGTTGCTGGCAGGTCAGGCCAATGGACCGGAGTCAGGCCCAAACTTCGCAGAACGAAATCGAGGCGGCGGGCCGGTTCCTCAGGCAGGGTAAGGATCAAGCCATCAGTGCCGCCCGCACCGGGCTGCACCACCGGCCATGGGCCGAGGTCGGACTGCGCCAGCGTCCAGCCCTGAACAGTTGCGGGTTCGGCGTCATATTGCCCCAGCACCTGCGCCAGAAGGGTCGGTTCTGCGGCCAGACCGGCCACGAAAATCCGCATAGCCATGCCGTCAGGACCAGCGGCGCGCGGTCAGTTCGGCCAGCAGGCCACCGACCAGCCCGCCCACCACCAACGCAATCAAAACATTTGGCACCACCAAAAGCTTGCCGTAATCCAGCATGAGCCGCGGCACATCCAACAGGGCTCGCCCTGCGTCGGCGTGGTAAATCAGCTGGGTGGACCGTTGCAG
>JAYTQA010000054.1:0-5309 GCA_043746955.1 bacterium
GCCTGTCCAGCTTTCGCACCGGCCAAATCGCCTGGGCGCGGCTTTTTGAGCGCCTTGGGAGGCCCTAAACATGGAAACCGGATTCCTCAGCGTGGCGGAACTGGGCGCTGGCTATCGCAACGGGAGCTTCACGCCCACGCAGGTGGTGGAGCAGTCGCTCGCCCGATTGGCCCGGCTGGAGCCTTCCTTGAACGCCTTTGCCAACCCGATGGCCGAACTTTCCCGCGATCAAGCCCGGCGGGCCACCGCAGAGCTTGCCGCCGGGCGCGATCTGGGGCCGCTGCATGGCATACCCGTGGCCATCAAAGACCTGATCGAGGTCGCCGGCATGCCAACCGGCTACGGCTCAAAAGTGCACGCCCCCCGCATGGCCGGCGCAGATGCCACGCTGGTCGCACGGCTGCGGGCTGCGGGTGCGGTGATCTTTGGCAAGACCAATCTTCTGGAATACGCCTATGGCATCGCCCATCCTGATATTGGCCAAACCAACAACCCGCACGACACCTCGCGCACGGCAGGCGGCTCCAGCGGCGGGTCGGCGGCGGCGGTGGCGGCAGGCATTGTCCCGCTCGCGATTGGCACCGATACCGGCGGCTCAATCCGGATACCCGCCGCCTATTGTGGCATTGTCGGGCTGAAACCCACTTACGGCCTGGTGCCGTTGGACGGCGTGTTTCCCTTGTCGTGGAGCCTGGACCACGCAGGCCCGCTCGCCCGCAGTGTGGAAGATGCCGCACTGGCTCTGGCCTGCCTGTCCGGCACTCCAATGGCGTTGCAGACCGACCAGACCCCACTTCGGATCGGGCTGATCATGGCGCAGTTTTCGCAAACCGGGATCGGACGACCGGTCACCGACCTTGTCCACGCCTGCCTGCAACGCTTGCAGGCCGATGGGGCGCAGGTCGTAGCCGTAAACTGCGCAAGCCTTGACCGCGCCAATGCCACCCTGATGACGATTCTCAGCCCAGAGGCGGCGCTGATCCATGCCCCGCTGATGGCGCTGAACCCCGCAGGCTATGCGCCCGGCACCCGCGCCCAGATTGTGGCAGGCGGCACCACGCGCGCCATTGATTATCTGGCAGCGCTTCGGTTTCAAACGGCCTTGCGCGCCGAGGTTGAGGCGCTGTTTGATCAGGTGGACGTCCTGCTGGCCCCCAGCGTCCCCTACGTAGCACCGCACGAGGATCCGGTCATCACCCCCGGAATTGCCGACGACCAAGACAGCGAAATGCTGTCGAGCGGATTTGCCAATTTGACCGGCCATCCATCGCTGAGCCTGCCCTGCGGCTGGATCGCCGGCTTGCCGGTTGGCCTGCAACTGACCGGGCCTTTGCGCCAGGACTGTCGTCTGCTGTCCGTCGCCAAACGGGTTGCGGAGGTGATTAAGGTTTGATCTGACGGGAACCGATCAGGCGGATGACGCCGTCCGACAGCTTCTACCTTGCATCGAAGTGCCCCTGCACGACTTCGATCCAGTTGAAGTAGCGACCCTCGGATCGGTCGACGGGTGCAACAACCGCCGCCTGCCCGAGCCGATTGGGAACCAGTGAACCAAGCAATGAAATTCGGACCGGGGCGGAAGTTGGAATCTGATGTCTGCAGGTATCGGGTGAACCGAGATCGGCCATGCCAAAACGCAGGAACATGATGCGGCAATTAGGGCAAGTCGCCTTGATTTGGTTTCATATTCTGCGGCGTGGAAAGAGTTTTGGCATTCATCGGGTGGGAACAGGTCGCAGAACTTTCCGACGAGGTTCCAGAGGGCTTGATAGGTTCGGGCGGCGCCCTTTCGGATCAGGGTTTTCGGTTTGGCGAATGCCATCTCGCTTGGGTTGAGGTCAGGGGAGCAGGGTGGCAAGAAGGCGATCCGATTGCCTTCTGCCTTGAGGATTTCCTGGACGCGGGGCGATTTGTGGGACGACAGCTTGTCGGCGATGACGATCTGTCCGGGCGTGAGGGCTGGGGCGAGACACGGGCTTGGATGGTCGGGGCCGGGCTTTGGGCAAAGGGGCTTGCGACCATGTCGGCAGACGGCAGAACAGCGCCTTGTGCCCCAAACACCAGTTAAATCCCGGCACCCCTTACGCGCCAAGGGCTTGACCCGTCTGTGGCCCTCGGAAAGAAATCAAAGAAATCAATAGGAGGCTCCCTTGCCTGCACCTGGCCCCTTCGGGATAGAGATTGGCTACGGCTGGCCAAGCTATATCCGAGTGCTTGCCCATTCCAGCGATGCAACCATTTTGGGCGGCGGAAACAGGTGCCACCGGATCAACCGCGCCAAGGCAATATTGAAGGCACTAGCACGGGATGGCTGGTGTTGCCCGTGGTGCTGCGGCCCGGTGCCATTGTTTCGGAGGGCCGATGCTGTCTTTTGTTCCGAAGGGTGCAGGAAGCCCATGGCGCGACAAGGGCTAAAAGGGCAGTCAGGAAGTCAGTGGCAATTGGTGTAAACCGTTGTGCCGACAGGTGATGAAGTGCAATTTATAGGCCCACCGTAAACGGGCGGTCTGGGAGCCGAATAGGTCGGCATTGGCAGTTGGTCGGGAGGGTCCGCTTTCATGGCACCCATATAGGTCAGTGCAATGGCCATACGTTGTTGCTCGGCTGCCTGCTGCTGCTGACCAAGGGCAATCATGCATTGGGTGAACGCTGTGGTTCCCGGCTTGGCCTTATAGTCAGTCTCACAGGTCATTGCATACGCATGAAGTTGCGCTTGCCGCGCCTGTTCTTGCTGCTGTTGCATACGGGCAACTTGTTCCGGCGTCGGCGGTGTCACGCAAGCGCATAAAGCTAACTGTCACATCCCGCGAGAAGGTATGGCGGTTTTCGGAACAATTCCGGCTTTTGCCTATGCCAGTCCTTCAAGGCTTGCAGGGGCGTTCGGCTGTTCAGGGCTGACTGGGGCAACTGGGTGGTTTCGAGGTCTCAGCCGCGGATGAACTGGTGGCTTTACAGCACCTTTTCGATCCGGCTGTTGCCGCGTTCAACCATACCGTTGGACTGGAGATGCAGCGGCGGGGCCAGGCGGTGTTCGATGCCGAGGTCGGCGCAGGCGGTCAAAGTCATGTGCAGCCGAGGCGGCGCGTTTGCGCAGGCCGAACCGCCGGTCGGTGCAGTCGCGGCCATTGTCCGTCAATATGCGGGTGATATTCAGCGGACAGGCCGGCTCCGGATCGCGCAGAAACCGGCGCGCATTGGCCGCCGTTTCGGCTCGACAGATGCGGACGAACACCCAGCGGGCGGCGCGGTCGTTCGCCACGAACCGGTAGAAACGCCGGGTTTCGTGCTGCATTTGCAGCAGGTATTTGACCTCGATGTGGCAATCGAGCGGCGCGTAGGCCTTGACGAGCTTGTGGGTGGGTCGGGGGGTTTTGTCCACCAGATCAGGCAGGTTTCCAACCTCGTGACGCCGCAGACACCGATCCAGCCCCGCGCGCCGACCTGCAGATTGAGGAATTCCCGCAGCGAGCGATTGCAGGCGCCATTGGTTCAAGCCCAACGGCGAGCGCTAACCGAACACCGAGCGACAGCAAGTGGCTGCAACGCCGCACAACCTTCACCGCCTCTTGCGCAGGCGTCAGCGGGGTTTGCCGCCGATACCGGGTATACGCGCAGCCCGGTACAGTGCAGCGTTTGCGCCATTTCCAAACCGCTCGCGCGCGCCATAACGGTCCGCCTGAACCCGGCCGGGTTCCCCGTGCGCCAGGATTTCAGCCCGGACCTGCGGCGTCGTCGTGGCCTGCATGTGAAGCGAAATCAGCCGCAGACCAGACCCTCCGGAACGTCCCTCAGGTTCGATCTTGCCATGAAAAAGCCGGAACAACGAGGCGCTATGTCATCATCCGGGATGAAACAGGTAAGTCCCAGAAAACGTCCAAAGGATGGCGCGTAGCTCGGTCACTTGCGGGGCTGACTTGGAATTAAGACGGCCATGGTCGGGGCCACACTGGTAAAGTGCTGCTTTAGCCGCGCTGGTAGAGCTCCTCATTCGTCATTGTTGGTCGGACCCGGAATGATGCGCAAAACCAGTCACTTGCGGGGGTTGACTTCAGAATAGTAGGGCCATAGTAGGGGCCACACCAGAAAAGTGCCGCTGTAGCTCAGCTGGTAGAGCACGTCATTCGTAATGATGGGGTCGGGAGTTCGAGTCTCTTCAGCGGCACCAGTTTCAGGTCCAAAATCAGCCGATGACATCCAGAAATCCCTGTAATATAAGGGGTTTTCTGGAGGCGTTTGTCCAGCGACGTCTCACAAAATCCGCCACCATACCCCCAGAATGGGGGTACGTTTGGGGGTACGGTGCAGACCTTGGAAGCGAGCGTATCCCCAGATGTCGCTTCGCGATGCCAAGATTAGGTCGCTCAAGTCCAAGGAAAAGGATTTCACTGAGCTACCCGCCATCGCTTGGGCAGTTTTCGGGGTAAGTTGAGTTACTTTTTGCGCCTGCTGATCGGCTTGGGTTTCTGCGATTGCCGGCTGATAGAACCCGGCGGGCGGGGTGCCGCCAAGGCAAGTATGCGGGCGGGTGTGGTTGGCGAATGTCATCTTGTGCCCGATGGCTGGCTTGGCCTGCGATCCGGGTTCCGTCAGGCAGGGTGATTTCCACGCGGAAATGCGCCGGGTTTTCCGTCGGGAAGTGAGCCACTTCACGGGGATGGCCTTCGGTTCAGGCATGCAGGCCACCGCATGCAACCTTCAGGGACCGCCGCGGCCTCGCGATGACGAATTTGTCGCACCAGCGGCGCTGGCCATGCCTGGCGATCCGGGTGCCCGGCCGTTTCAGCCGGTCGGTCCAGGCGAAGGAGGGGACGGACTGGCCTGGTCGGGGTTCAGGATGCCTGGCGCACCGAAGCGGTGGATGGCTTGGTTCAGCGCCTTGATGCAAAAGTCGGCCTCCAGCGTGGTCGAGTTGCGCCGGGCCAGAACCGTGCGGACCGTGGCCCCGGTGGGACCGCGTAAGCCTCCCCGAGGATCCATGGCGACGGCGAGATCTGCGATCTTGGCATGCAGATCACGGAGCGTGGCCTCGGCGATCTCGGCTGCAACCGCCTTGCCGCCCCGCTCAAAGATGCCAGCCGCGCCCGACAGCCGCGCCTGCTTTCATGGAGGGATCATCGTCGGATCGGCTTCGCAGGCCACGGCCAGCTCCGGCACCGTGCGCTCGCCTTTCAGCGCCTCCAGCGCCAACCCGTTCGTTGGGAGAATCCTCCCCCGGACCATGTTCTGACCCGGCTCACCCTTGAAAGCCGCGTCAGGATTCCATGGGTTTCGACATGTCCTCATCTCCTCGTTCTTGGCGACCAGCAGAC
>JAYTQA010000055.1:0-5308 GCA_043746955.1 bacterium
CGCCCGCCAGCTCTTGCACCCAGACCAGCGTGATCGAAGCCACCAGCCGCACCTGCGCCTCGCCCGTAGCCACCAGCTCAAACGTCACCGAAGACCGGCCCAGCCGCACCACCCCTAGTGTCACATCCAGCACATCCCCCAAGCGGGAGGGTGCCTTGAACTCGGTCTCGATCCGCACCACCGGCACCCCGGCCGCCTGCGCCATCATCGCGCCATAAGATATCCCGACCACCTCGCGGAAAAAGTTCTCGCAGACATGGTTGGTCATCTCGAAATAGCGCGGGTAAAACACGATGCCGGCCGGGTCACAGTGGTTGAATTCAATCGGGTATTTGCGATGGTACAGCATGGCAGTCCTCCATCCGGCGAAAAGACCGCCGCAAACCCGCCGACGCAAGCGCTTTCCCCCCTTGAGCCCGCCCCCCCCCAGCGCTACCAACACCCAAAGGGGCCCCCATGTCCGCCGAAAGCTATTTCCTCTACCACTCGATCGGCCAATACCCCGGCAAGGCGCGCGACCTTGCCGCCGCCATGGCGGAATTTGCCCTAAGCTGGGGGGCGGCGGACGACGGCCAATGGGCCTATGCCCTTGAAAAGAGGCAGAACTTCATCGACCGCTGGTGCGGCATCCTGCATGCGCCTGCAGGCAGCCTGACCACCACCGAAAGCGTCACCCAAAGCTGCCACGCCCTCCTGACCGCCCTGCCCGCCGGCCACCTGCAAGGCCGAAAAGTGCTGGTCGGGGCCGATTGCTTCCCCTCCAACCACTTCCTGTTGGCTGGGTTGGCCGCGCGTTTCGGCTTCACCCTCAAAACCGTGGCCCTGCGCCAAGGCGCCGCCCATGTCGAGGATGAGGATTTCCGCGCCGACTGGACCCCGGACGTGGGCCTGGCCTTGCTGACCTGGGTGTCGTCCACCACGTCCCACCGGATCAACCTGGCGGCGATGGTCGCCCATGGCCGCCGGACGGGCAGCCTGATCGGGGTCGATATCACCCAGGCCGCTGGCCTGCTGCCGTTCGACGTGATGGCTCCGGAGGTCGATTTCGCGGTCTCCACCTCGCTCAAATGGATGTGTGGCACACCGGGGGCGGGCATCCTGTATCTCTCGCCTAGACTGATCCCGCATTGCCAGCCAGAACTGCGCGGCTGGTTCAGCCAAGCTAACCCTTTCAACTGGGATATCAACAACTTCGCCTACGCCCCCGACATCCGGCGCTTTGATAATGGCACGCCTGGAACCATGGCGGCGCTGGCGTCGCTCCCGGCCCTGAACTGGCACGCAGGCCAAGACCAAGCCCAGATCCTGCAGCATAACCGTCACCTCACCGGCCGCCTGATCGAGGCTGCCGATGAGTTGAACTTGGCCCTTCTTACCCCACGCGCCCCCGAAAGGCGCGGCGGCTCGGTCATGGTCCGCCTGCCCGATCGGCTGAGCGCCCCGCAAGTCGTAGCCACCCTGCGCGCCCAAAACATCACCACCGACGCCCGCGGCCAAACCCTGCGCCTGTCGCCCGGCGTCATGACGACTGACGCCGGCACCGACCGGCTGATCGACGCGCTGAAAGCCCTGCTGGCCTGACCGGTTTCACTTTGGCCCAAATATCCCCGCCGGAGGCCGCCCGAACCGGTTGGGCGTAGCCCAGAGGCGAGATAAAAGCCGCGCGCGCCAGCGCTCCTTTGGACTCGGTAGCTGATCGCGTAATTGACGGGGAAAACCGGATTCCACTTTTCGCCATAACGCTCTAAGTCTTTCTTTTGTCCGGCGTTTTTCGGTGCAATCGGCCAAAGTTGCGGGCCCGGGCGTGGGCGTCCTGGATCGTTTCACTGTTGAACCGGTCCTCGCGCAGCAGCTTTTGCCAGCGCAAAAGCCGGTCCAAGGTCACCTCGCCCGCCACAATCGCCGCCTGCACCGCACAGCCCGGCTCGCGGTCGTGGTGGCAATCGCTGAACCGGCAGCGCAAGGCCAATGCGGTGAAATCGTCGAACATGATGTCGATGCCGTCGCCCGCGTCGGTCAACTGCACCTCGCGCATGCCCGGCGTGTCGATCAGCCAGCCGCCTGCGGCCATTGCCACCAGATAGCGGCCGGTCGTGGTATGGCGCCCCTTGGCGTCGCCGTCGCGGGTGTCCTGCACGGCGGCCTGACCCCCCGTCAACGCATTGGCAATCGTGGTCTTGCCTACGCCCGATGACCCCAGCAGCGCCACGGTATGGCCTGCGCGACACCAGTCCGACAGCACGGCCCGCACGTCGGCCCGCTTGGCGTCGAGCGCCACCACCGCCAGCCCGCGCTTCAGACCGCGCGCCTCTGCCAGATAGACCTCAGGATCCGGGCAGGTGTCGGCCTTGGTCAGCACCACCACCGGCTCTACCCCGGCACTGGCAGCCAGCACCAAAAACCGCTCCAGGCGCCCGAGGTTGAAATCGGCGTTGCACGAGGACACCACCAACAAACTGTCCAGATTGGCCGCGATCAACTGCCGCGCCACCGCGCTGCCGGCCGCCTTGCGCGCCACAAGGCTGTGCCGGTCCAGAATGCGCAACGCCACCCCGTCGCGCGCCAAAAGCCAGTCACCAACCGCCACATCAGCGGTCGACAGGTTGGAGTTCGGGATCAGGTCCAGCACACCCGCCGCCGCCAAAGCCTCGATCCGCGCCCGGTGCACGGCGGTCACCCTGGCGGGCGTGGTGGTGGCCACTTCGTCCAGATCCAGCTGGCGCAGAAAATCGTTCGACCAGCCCAGTTCGGCCAGAATATCAGGGTTCAAGGCAGGATTCCTCGCATGAGACTTGTCGTGGCAGGCCCAAAGGCCACCGGTTCAAAGCCATCATGGGCGAGGGGCGCGCGATGCGCTCAGCAAAACCCCGCCCGAGGGGACACAACATCTGCCATGTGACATCCTCCTGTTGGCGAGGGGTTATACCGGTGAGAGGCTGATCACGACCCAAGTGGGTCTCGTTGCGGCTGCTGCCTTCCGGCCCTGACCGGGTTGGCGAGGCACCTGCCCGCGCCAACCTCTCAAGGCTGGATATAGGGCAGATTCGGGCCGGGCGCAAGAATGGGATGGCAGGTTTGCCGCGACGTTCGGATGCCTCCGGCGGGAGTATTTTTGCCCAGATGAAATCGCTTACCCGTTCATCTGGGCAAAAATACTCCCTGCGGAGCGTTCAACGATAACCCCAAGCGCGGCGCTAAAATAATCCAGCCAACCGCGCCCCGCTCATCAGATCGCCCGCCATATGATGTGCCCAGCGGCCTTGGCTTGGCACCACATCGGGCACTTGCACCACCACGCAACCGGCGCGGTGGGCGGCTTCGGCCCCGGCCTCGCTGTCTTCAAACACCAGACAGCGCGACGGCGCTACGCCGAGCAGGCGGGCGGCGAGCAGATAGGGCTCCGGGTCGGGCTTGGGGCAGCTTACGTCATCGACCGTCACCACCGTGGCAAAAGCCTGCGCGAGGCCCGCCATCCCAATCTTGTGGTGCGCATCGCTGCGACCCGACGAGGTCACCACGGCCCGCCGCAGATGTCCGGGGGCAGCCGCCAGAAGTTCGGTGGTGCCGGGCTTCAGCCGCAGCCCGCTGTTGACCCCGGCGCGAAACCCGGCACTCCACGCGAGATTAAGCGCCGCGATATCGATGCCGGGCAGGTGGCCGCGGATGATGCCGCCTGCGGTTGGCTGATCCACGCCGACCAACCGGTGCATGAACCCCAGCTCGACCACAAAGCCCAAGGCCTGAAAGGCTGCCAGACCGGAGGCCATCGCGACAGTTTCCGTGTCAATCAGCGTGCCATCAAGGTCGAACAGCAGGGCGTCGTACATCGGCAGGCTCCGGTCACGGTTTCACGGTCAGTGCCCCAAAACTATAGCCGATCACAGATGCAGACGAAAGCGGCGGAAGCCCTGCGGGGTCAGCGCCAAAGGCTCGGCCCGCAACGGCTGCAAGTCGGCCAGATGAGCCGCAGCGGCAGGGCTGGAGTCAAACAGGACCGAGGTGTCCGCCATGGCGCAAAACCGCCAGTTGGGCGGGCCGGCCGACGCGATGCTGCCGGTTTTCGCGATATAGGCCAACAGGATATCCCGGCTGGCATGGGGACCGTTCAGAATGACATTCTCGGGCCGCGCGCCGGAAAACCCGCCCGCGCCATGGGCACGGTAGCTGTTGGTGGCCAGCACAAAGCGCTGATCCGGCGTCACGGCCCGGCCCTGATGGGACAAAGCCACGATGCGGTTGAACCGGGGGCGGATCACCTCGCCCCGCATGTTGCAGCGCGGCGGGCAGGTGAGGTCAACTTCCCAGGTCAGCCCCTCGATCATGTCGAAGTTAAAGCTGGGGAAATCAGGGTCCAGCAATTCCGCGCCGTCCGAGCCGGGGAGCACCTGCGCAAACTGGCTGAACGACCGCTCCAGCCAGCGGTTGAGGTCCGCACCGGTCAACAGCAACGCGGCGATGGTATTGGGGTGCGGGTACAGGTCAAAGACGTGCCGCATGGTCAGGCGGCCGGCGGGGATGCAGGTGTAATTCTCGGGTCCGCCGCGCCCGCCGGCGTGAAACGGGGCTGCGGCCGACAGAACCGGCAGATCGCCGTAAGGCCCGGCTTGCAGGGCCTTCGCCACATGATCCGCCTGCGCCCGCGCGATCAGGCGCACGGCGGGGCTGGCCGAGATGACGGCGAAATAGCTGTGCAGCACCTGCGGGTTCTGCCCGACCGGCCGCTGCGCCCATGCCCGGGTTGCCCGATGCGCCGGTTGCGCCACCGCGATGATTTCGGCAGCACTTTGGGTCAGGGCTTGCAAGGTGCCAGCCGGGGTCCGCCGGGCAATCGGGCGCAGACAGCTGGTGCCGGTGACCAGACGCCACCGCGCCCCATCCCACCGCAAGTCCAGGTCAATCACGCCCAGATGCGATCCGTAAAATCCCGGCATCACTGCCGGTTTACCCCACAGCTGGCCATGCGCTGGGTCAATCCCTGTGGCCGCCGGAAAGTCGTGGGCGGGAAAGGTCTGGTGGGTGTGCCCGGCGACCAGCGCGTCAATCCCCGGCAGGGCTGCGAGTGCCGCACTCGCATTCTCCATCATCGGCACCGGTGTGCCCGCCCCAATGCCAGAGTGCGACAACGCCAGCACCACATCGGCCCCCGCCGCCCGCAGCACCGGCACATGCGCCGCCGCCGCCTCCAGAATGTCACGCGCCTGCAAACTGTTGCCCAGCTTGGCAAAGTCCCACAGCGGCGTCTGCGGCGGCGCCAGCCCGATGATGCCGATCCGCAGCGGACGCAGCACCCCCTGCTGATCCCGCAGCA
>JAYTQA010000056.1:0-5297 GCA_043746955.1 bacterium
ACGAAGCCGTCGCCCTGATCCGGCTGCGCGGGGATGCCGTGCCCAAGGGCTGCCGCTTCCTCTTTCCCGGCGACGTGCCGGGCCAGCCGGTCGTAGACCTCAAGCGATTTTGGGAACGGATGCGCGTTCAGGCCGAAATCCCCGATGTCCGCATCCATGACCTGCGCCACACCTTCGCCTCGCTGCTGGTGTCGGGCGGCGCTTCGCTGGAAATGATCGGGCGGCTGCTCGGCCACACCCAGATCGGCACCACCCAGCGCTACGCCCACCTGATCGACTCGCCGCTGCGGGCGGGGGTGAATGCGGTCGGCGAAATGCTGAAGCCCCGGCTGAAGGTGGTGGGAGAATGAGAAGGGTAGGATCGCTTTTTCGCAGGTCTTATCGCGCGGACTGATTTCGGCGAGTGAACCGCTCCGGGTTTGCCGGAGGCTGATTGACGTTAGTTGCGCGGCCATGGCTTCATTTTCCAGTGCTGCGTAGGAGTTGGTTTCGGCTTCGGCTGGCGGGATGGTCCCGACGGGCTCGAGAAGACGGCGGTTGTTGAACCGGTCGGCCCATTCGAGGGACTGCATATTCCACCGCTTCGAAGCTGCGCCATGGACCGCGACGATGGATGACCTCGGCTTTGAAGAGGCCGTTGATCGTCTCGGCCAAGGCGGTGTCGTAGCTGTCACCAACGCTGCCGACAGAGGGCTCGATGCCTGCGTCCGCCAGCCGTTCTGGGTATTTGATCGACAAGTATTGGCTGCCCCGGTCGCTATGATGCACGAGGCCCATGCCCTTGACCGGGCGGCGTTCGTGGACGGCCTGCTCAAGAGCATCGAGAACGAAGCCGGCATGAGGGGTGGTGCTGACACGCCAACCAACGATGCGTCGGGCATCGGCGTCGAGGACGAAAGCGACATGGACGAACCCGTTCCATGTCATTCAGGGTCTGTGGCGCGCAGCCGATCTTCGCGGAAATCGACAGCACCGCCTGCCAGCGCGATCCGTGCTGGCCCTGATTGTCCAGAACCAGCCGCACCGCGTTCACCCACTTCGGGCGGAAAAACGTGTTGGTGGTCTTGCTCATGAGGCTCCAGCCTCCTCAGAAGTTGGAGCCGCCGGCAAACCCGGCGCGGTTCAAAAGCCTCCAACCGCGCCCGAAAGCCTACTTTGCGGCGGCGCAAGTCTGGTGGACCTGCGATGAAGGACACCTAGCCCCTCACCAACGGCAACGCACCAGACGACAGCAACGCGATGGCCCCGGCGCGGAAAGTAGCGAAGATGCCGACGCCGGAGGTGGTCAGCATGGCGCGACCCTAGCGGTTTGGACCACAATGTCCTTCACAACCAGCCCCAAATCCGGTCCCATAGCCCCGGCTGCGGCTCGTCGTAGTCATTGGTCAAGGCATTGATGAACATCAGCATATTGACCGGCTGAAACTCCAGCCCATGAAAATTGCCCTGCCAGCGGCCCTGTTTGCCGATCATATGGGTGATGACCCCATGGGTGATCGTGCCATCGGCTTCCATGCAACTCCACCCGGAAAAGTCGTGCGTCACATGAACCGACTACCGGCGGTCAGCCCGCGCACCCGTTCGACGATGCTGAGCGCATCAATGCCGAAGTGACGGTAAAGTTGGGCTATGGTCCCGGTCTGGCCGAAATGCTCGACGCCAAGCGGGATCGTCCTGAGACCGCTCACCGCGCCAAGCCAGGCCAGCGTTGCCGGATGGCCGTCGATCACGGTGACCAAGGTGCAGTGCGGCGGAAGCGGCTCCAGCAACCGCTCGATATGCGATCTGGCGGCCGGATTGTCTCTGGACCGCGCCCGTTGTGCCGCCGTCCAACCGGCATTGAGCCGGTCAGCCGAGGTGACTGCCAGCACGCCGATATCGCGGCGCGCTGCACCGATCATTCCGGCGGCTTTGATGGCTTCGGGGGCGACAACACCCTGATAGGCGATCACCACGTCGCAATTCGGTCCGGGCTGGCGCAGCCAATAGGCGCCGTCGATGCTGCCTTGGCGAAAGGCATCGTCGCGCCGCTTGCCGGGCTGCTCGACCGGGTTGGTCGACAGCCGCAGATAGACCGAACCGCCGGTTTCATCGCGCAGCCAGGTCCGTTCATCCGGATCTCCGCTGCCGTCGCGCTGCATATAGTTGAAAGCCCAAGCCATGATGATCACCAGCTCGTCGATAAAGGCCGGCTCAAATGCGGCCAGCCCATCCTGGCTCATGCCGATCAATGGCGCGCCGATCGATTGATGCGCCCCGCCTTCCGGCGCCAAGGTTACCCCCGACGGCGTGCCCACGATCATGAATCGCGCGTCCTGATAGCAGGCGTAGTTCAACGCATCGAGGCCGCGCGCGACAAAAGGGTCATAGACGGTGCCAATCGGCAAAAGCCGTTTGCCAAACAGCGCATGCGACAGGCCCGCCGCCGCCAAGAGCAAGAACAGGTTCATTTCGGCAATGCCCAGTTCGATATGCTGGCCATCGGGGGTAAATTCCCATTTCGCGGTCGAGGGGATTTTCTGGTCCATGAAAGTATCGGCCTGCGCCTTGCGGGCAAAGAGCTTGCGTCGGTTCACCCAAGGCCCGAGGCTGGTGGTGCCGGTCACGTCAGGCGAGGTGGTCACGATCCGGCGGGCCAGCGCACTGTCGCCCTTGGCCAGGTCATCAAGGATCTTGCCAAAACCGGCTTGGGTGGACAGATCGCGTTCGGCTCCCGCAGCGAACTCGGGAACCGCGATCACGGCGTCGTGCCAGCGGCGCGGGCCCTTGGCAAAGAATGGAACCCTGTCGAGGAAGGCTTGCAGGCCAGCAACATCGGTGACGGCGGCGAACTTTTCCCATTCCTGGCCCGCTGCCACACCCATGCCACGCTGCCATTCGGTCATCTGGGTCTTGGTCATCAAGCCGCCATGGTTGTCTTTGTGGCCGGCAATCGGCGTCCCCCAGCCCTTGATCGTATAGGCCAGAAAACAGGTCGGCCGATCATGATCAATGGCGGCAAAGGCATCGGCCATGGTTTGCACACAGTTGCCGCCGAGGTTTTCCATCAGATCGGCCAAAGCGCGGTCGCTGCGCTTTTCGATCAGCGCAGAGACATCGCCCTGATCGCCAAGATCGTCCATCAGCCGCTTGCGCCAGACAGCGCCGCCCATGTAGGTCAGGGCCGCATAAAGCTGGTTGGGGCAGGTGTCGATCCACGCCTGCAAGGCAGCACCGCCGGGTTCGCCAAACGCCGCGCGCTGCAAATGGCCGTATTTCACCCGCACGACATCCCAACCAAAGGCGTCAAAAATCTTTTCGATGCGCTGAAACAAACCCTCGCGCACGATCCCGTCCAACGATTGGCGGTTGTAGTCGATGATCCACCAGGTGTTGCGCAGATCGTTCTTCCAACCTTCCTGCAAGCATTCGTAAATATTGCCCTCGTCCAGTTCGGCATCGCCAACCAAGGCCACCATCCGGCCCAGTGGGATATCTTTGCCCCAAGCTTTGGCCGCGATATAGTCCTGCACGATCGAGGCAAACGCGGTGATCGCCACACCAAGTCCGACCGATCCGGTCGAGAAATCCACGTCGTCGACGTCCTTAGTGCGGCTGGGATAGCTTTGCACACCGTGAAAGCCGCGAAAATTCTCCATCTTCTCGCGCGAAAGATTGCCCATAAGATACTGGATTGCATGAAAGACCGGCGAGGCGTGCGGTTTGACGGCCACCCGGTCCTCTGGCCGCAGCGCTGAAAAATACAGCGCCGTCATGATCGACACGATGGATGCTGACGACGCCTGATGCCCGCCAATCTTGATCCCGTCTGATTTGGCGCGGATGTGGTTGGCGTTGTGGATCATCCAATGCGAGATCCAGAGCAGACGCTGTTCGATGGTCTTCAGATGGGTCATTCGTGTCCCGCTTCAGACGGAACTCCCGCCGGTTTTCACAGTTGAGAATAGGCTTGCCAGTGAATTTTGCCCGCTGCATTTCGCCCGAAACGCTTCGCCCGATAAGTGCCGGTTATCGCCAGATCAAAACCTCAAACATAGCGCCCGCCGCGTTGCAGGACTTCGATCTGATAGCCGTCGGGGTCAGCGATGAAGAAGAATCTGGCAATAACGCTGCCGCCCGGCGCAAAATCCACCAGCTTGCGCGGCGCAAGGCCCGCAGCCGTCATCCGGGCATGTTCGGCGGCAACATCGGGCACCGATACCGCCAGATGACCATAGCCGTCGCCCAAGCTGTAGGGCTCGGTTCGACCGTGGTTGATGGTCAACTCCACCTCAAAATCCGACTCCGCATTGCGCAAATAGACCAGCGTGAAGCTGTCAAACGCCAGCCGTTCCACCGGTTGCAGGCCAAAGGCCGCGTCGTAGAAGGCTATGGATCGGGCTTCTTCCAGCACGCGAATCATCGAATGAATAGCTTTTGACATGAGGCTCCTGTGGTCGGCAAAGCGCAGTATTGGGGGGCGCGGGCAGACCGGTCAAACCCGCCCGCGCCGTTGGGTCAAACCTAGGCGGTCCGCGAGGCAGACCCCTTTAGAATACCAGCGAACTTTTCGGACACCAGCCCGAACACGCCACCGATCACCAGGGAAACCGCCACACAAATCAGTGGGTTGGCTGCGGTGAGCGTGGTCATGGATGCGCCTGACATCAGTCCATATCCCGCAGTAGAGGCATAGCCGTAGACCGTGGCCGGAATGATGCTGAGCGCCTCGATCTTGGCCCCCAACACCAGGATGGCGGCTGTAACACCGACCACAATTGACGGCCACAGTACGCCCGGCAGGCCGGGGTTGACTTGGGTGATCAGCAGAAGGGCAATATAAGCCATCACCACCCCCCACAGGTTGGCAAATACCGACTTGCGCAAGCCATCCGTGCCGCCGCCGCAATGGTAAAAGCTGGCCCAGCCGATGAAGCCGATCCAGATCTGGATCACGCCCACCGTCAGAAACAGATAGGTCGCAACCGCCCCAAGCAAACCGATAGAGACTGCCAAAGCCGTGATGATGTCCATTTTCGTTCCCTCCCGCCAATGTCTGGCTGTTGTCGTTCCTGCGCCGATTGTTATTTTGCTGCCCCCGGGGCGGCGCGCCTGCGAGGGAATTTCAGGGATTGAGCCGTTTACGAGCCGCGCCCGTAGCCGCGTGTCAGATCCCGCAGTTGGGTCAGGATCGCCTCTTGTTCCAGCGTGACCTTCCACGGAGCACCTTGGGCCAGACCGCCGGTCGTGGCGACCATCGGCAAATCAGGTTCGTGGTGTTCGGCCACCACCGCCATCGCCCATTTGCTGAACTGGCG
>JAYTQA010000057.1:0-5295 GCA_043746955.1 bacterium
ACCTTCAGATCGGCAAAGCGGGTCTTCAATTCGGCGACCTTGCCGGTGCCGAACAAAAAGCCGGGCGTCACCCTGGCGAGCCGCACGATATCGGCACCCACCACCTCCAGGCCCGGCAAGGCTCCGGCCAAAGCCACCGCCTCGGCCAGCCCATGTTCGGGCAGGCGGCGCTTTTTCGTGGTTTTCAGGTCGGGATGCAGCACATAGGCGCGCATATCGACCGCAGCCGTGTCATGGGTTCCGCGCGGTTCGCGTGGGGTTTGGGCCGCATCCTCCGCAGCATCCTTCGCCGCATCTTCCGGTTCAGAAATCACTCTTCGCCTTCATAAAGGTTGATCGGTCCGCCCGGCATGATGGTCGAAATCGCATGTTTATAGACCAACTGGCTTTGGCCATCGCGGCGCAACAGCACGCAGAAGTTGTCAAACCAGGTGATCACACCTTGCAACTTGACCCCGTTGATCAGGAAAATCGTGACCGGAACCTTGGCCTTGCGGACATGGTTCAGGAAGGCATCTTGCAAATTTTGCTTGTCGGCAGCCATTTTTCTAGCCCTTGTTCTTGTCGTTTGGGGTCTGTTTTATTTCTGTTCTGTCCCTTGGCCGACGCGGCAGCCATTTTTGGAGTATGGCTGGCCCGTTCGGCAGTTTCCAGAGGTTAATTTAGTCGTCGTCCTCACCCTCGCCCGCGCTGCCTTTGCCCGAGGAAACCACGCCCAAAGATTTCAGTTTGCGGTGTAGCGCCGAGCGTTCCATGCCGACAAACCCGGCAGTCCGGCTGATATTGCCGCCAAAGCGGTTGATCTGGGTCAGCAGGTATTCGCGTTCAAACACCTCGCGCGCCTCGCGCAGGGGCAGCGTGGCCATCGCCCCACCCAGAACCATGCGCTGGCCCTGATCGCCGACCGGCTCCGGCCCCGGCAGTTCGCGGGGTTCGACCGGGCCATTGCCGTCGCCCAAAATCAGCACCCGCTCGATCACGTTGCGCAACTGGCGGACGTTGCCGGGCCAGCCCATGGTTTGCAGCATCGCTTCGGCCTCCGATGACAGGCTGCGCTGCGGCAGACCCTGGCTGCGGTGGAACATGTCGATGAAATGCTTGGTGAGTTCGGGAATGTCCTCGCGGCGTTCTTCCAGTGAGGGCACCTGGATCGGCACCACATTCAGACGGTCATAGAGTTCCTGCCGGAAGCGGCCTTGGGCAATCTCAACCCGCAGATCGCGCGAAGTGGACGAGATCACCCGCAGATCGACCCGCACCTTGTCAGAGCCACCGGCGCGGGTAAACTGCTGTTCGGTCAGCACCCGCAGGATTTTGGATTGGGTGCCCAACGGCATATCGGCGACCTCGTCGAAATAGACGATGCCGCCGTGCGCCTGTTCCAACAGGCCCTTTTCCACGCCACGTTCGGTGGTTTCGCGGCCAAACAGAACCTCCTCCATCCGTTCAGGTTCGACCGTGGCCGAGGAAACCGAGACGAATGCCGCATTTGCGCGGTTGGAATTGGTGTGGATGAAGCGGGCGGCGAGTTCCTTGCCCGAACCGGCTGGGCCAGAAAGCATCACCCGCCCGTTCGACTTGGTGACCTTTTCCAGCTGCGATTTCAAGCCCTTGAAGGACGGACTTGATCCAAGCATTTCCGAGGAGGTCACATCGCGGCGCCGCAGGTCGGCATTCTCGCGCCGCAACCGCGAAGTTTCCATCGCGCGCGAGACGACGACCATCAGCTGATCAATATTGAACGGCTTTTCGATGAAATCGTAGGCACCTTGTTTGATCGCGGCCACGGCAATTTCGATGTTGCCGTGGCCCGAGATGATCACCACCGGCACATCGGGGTTGTCGCGCTTGACAGTTTTCAGAATGTCGATCCCGTCCATCCGGCTGTCTTTCAACCAGATGTCGAGGATCATCAGCGACGGCAATTCCGCGTTGATCGCCTCCATGCAATCGTCGGAATTTCCAGCAAGACGAATGGCATAGCCCTCGTCCTTCAGGATATCTCCGATCAGTTCGCGGATGTCTTTTTCGTCATCGACGATCAGAATGTTGGTCATGCTCCCCCCTGGGCTTGGCTGCGGCCGGCGACGGATTTGCTGCGGGTGGCGCGCGGCAGACGAATTTCTGCCAAGGCCCCCGCATGATCGTTGCCGGCAAAGACCGGCGCGTCTGACAGGATCAGCGTGCCGCCATGTTCTTCGATAATTTTCTTCACGATCGGCAGGCCAAGGCCGGTGCCCTTTTCGCGGGTGGTGACGTAGGGCTCAAACAGCCGGGCGCGGTCGGGCGGAAGCCCGGTGCCATTGTCAGCGATCCGGATGGTCGAATGGGTGTCGGAGACCTGAAGGCTCACGCGAATCTCGGGCATGAAGAAGGGATTATTCGACTTTTCCTTTTTCTCTTCAATGGCTTCCCCGGCGTTCTTAATCAAGTTTGTCAAGGCCTGGCCGATCATGGTGGCATCCAGTTCCATCAGGTCGGGCCGCAGCGGCAGGTCAGACTGAAAGGTGACGCCGGGTTGGCCATTTTCTTGCAGCATGACGGCGGCCTTGACCAGTGCGGTCAGGTCGGTTTCGCGGCGGTCCGGTTCCGGCATCCGGGCGAATTTGGAAAACTCATCAACAATGCGCCGCAAGTCATTGGTTTGGCGCACAATTATGTCGGTGTACTGTTCCAGCTCCTCGGGGTCTTTGACCTGGGTGCGGTATTTGCGGCGGATCCGTTCGGCCGACAGTCGAATCGGGGTCAGCGGGTTCTTGATCTCGTGGGCGATCCGCCGCGCCACATCGCCCCAGGCCGCCATCCGTTGGGCGGAGACCAGGTCGGTCACGTCATCGAACGCCACCACAAAACCTTCGACGCCGCCATCTTCGCCGCGCCGTTCGCTCATCCGGACCAGCAGGCTTTCCAATTTACCACGCCGGGAGATTCGCACTTCATCTTGAAGTGCTGCGGTAAGATCGACCTGTAACCGTTCGAAAAGGCTCATGAATTCCGGAACGACCTGTGCGAGGGTCAGGTCGGGGGCGGGTTCGGCGGCAAGGTCCAGCATCCGCATGCCGGCACGGTTGACGAAATCAATCCGGCCGGCGGCATCAAGGCCGATCACCCCGGCGGTGACGTTGTTGAGAACCGAATCAAACAGGCGGCGACGACCTTCGGTCTGGGCGTGGCTTTCGATCAAAGCCTGGCGCTGACCTTTCAATTGCCGGGTCATCTGGTTGAACAGCCGACCCAGCATGGCGATTTCGTCATCGCTTTCCTCCTCCTCGACCTGCACATCCAGATCGCCCGCGCCGACCCGCTGGGCGGCTCCGGCCAGACGCCCGACCGGACGGGCCAGACGTTCGGCGAACCACAAGCCGCCCCAGACCGCGGCGATGATCAGGATCACCGCAAAGCCCAAGTACAACAGGCCGAAATTAAACAGAATTTTGCCCCGGTCGCTTTCCAGTTGCTGATACAAGGCGGCGGTTTGCTGGGTTTCGTCCAGCAGCCCCAAAATCTTGCCATCGACCTTGCGCGAGACATACAAAAGCCGATCCGGGTAGGCGGGCAGATTGACCAAAGCGCGCAGTTCGGAATGCGGCCAGTCCGGGATCAGCACCACCTCGCCGGTCTTGGCGCGGATGATCTGGGCGTCGGACGGTTGCACGTAATCAAAGAGATAGCTTTTATCGCCCCGGGTTTTTAGGGTGCCGGTCGCGGTGATCAGATAGACCTCCTTCAGGCCGCGCTGCACGGCGGCCTGGCCTTGCGCCAGCAAGGGCCGCACCGCACCGTCATCGGTCGCAAGGTTGTGGTTGCGGGCGTTGGTCAGGAAATTCGCCAGCGCCTGCACGTCAATGGTCAGGGTCGCGGTCTGTTCGGCCTCGTAGGCCTGAGCGGCCTCCAGCGAGGCGCCGACCACCGAACGCACCCGGTGGGAAAACCAGCCCTCCAGCCCGATGTTCACCGTCAACACGCCGAAAATCGCGACCAGAACCGTGGGGATCAGGGCGACAATCGCGAACACCCCGGTCAGGCGCAGGTGCAGGCGCGATCCGGCCGATTGGCGGCGACGGTCGGAGACCATCTGCATGATGCGGCGCAGGACCAAGGCGGCCAGCGCCAGCACATAGATCAGGTCCGCCAACAGGACCAGCCGCAGCCAGTTGGACGAGGCGGTCTGGTTCAGCGGACCCAAGGCCAGAAAGGTCGCAACCGCCATCACCGGGCCCAAAACCACCAGCCCCAGCGTCATGGCGGTCTGGATCTGGCGCTGCCTGCGCAGGCGCGACAGGCGCAAACCCCAAGATGACACGGCTTTTGCCCGGCTCAAGACCCAACCCCACTTGGGCCAGACCTGCGTCCTGCCCGCCACATTCGGCGTCTTTGAGGGGATGCACCACCCAAGACACTCTCATGTGGCTTTATTACATCAGCTTGCGGCGGCGTGTCACGCGGATATCGAGATCGGTGATCTTCTTGCGCAAAGTATTGCGATTGATCCCCAAAAGGTCGGCACATTTAGCTTGGTTGCCAGCGGTGGCATCGAGGGCGATCTCGATCAGCGGCAGCTCAACCTCGCGCAAAATCCGGTCATAGACGCCGCTGGGGGGCAGTTGGCCGTTGTGCAGGTCGAAATACCGCTTGAGGTGGCGGGCGACACTTGCGCTGAGTTTCTCATTCTCCACGGCCCCAGCGCGGGCGGGTTCGACAGCGTGCTGGCCGCCCAACGCCTGCTCCAGCTCCGGCCCGTGGATCTCTGGTTCGGAGGAGGTCACCAGCAGCCGTTTCAGCACGTTTTCCAACTGGCGCACGTTGCCGGGCCACGGGAAAACACGCAAGATGTTGCGGGCTTCGGTCGACAGACGGCGGACGGTGCCGATCTCACGCTCTCCCCGTGTCATGAAATGGTCGGCGAGCAGGGTGATATCCTCGACCCGTTCGCGCAAGGGCGGCACGTTGAAGCTGACACCGCCGAGACGGTAGAACAGGTCCTTGCGCAGTTTGCCCTCTTCGACCTTTTGCACGAGGTCGGCTTGCGAGGTGGCCAGGATGCGCGGCGCATGGTCGTCGGCCACGTCAAGCATCCGGACCAGCCGCGCCTGACCGTCTTCGTCGAAGTCGGCAACTTCGTCGATCAGCAAAGTGCCGCCTCGGGCCTTTGCCACCAAGGTGGAGATGCCATCGACGCCGCCAAGGTCAGCGGCTTGGGCCACGACGAAGGGCTGCGAGCGGCGGTCAGAGAAGTCGTGGATGGCGCGGGCGATCAGGCTTTTGCCGGTGCCTGATTCGCCGGTGATCAGCACC
>JAYTQA010000058.1:0-1971 GCA_043746955.1 bacterium
CCGACTGGCAGTAGCCGCATTGCGCGACCTGATGCCGGACCCAGGCCGCCTGCACGGCGTGCAAGGCGTCCGGCGTGCCAAGTCCCTCGATCGTGGTGAGGACAGAGGCTGCGACATCGCCGGCCAAGACCTGACAGGACCGCACCGCCTGGCCGTCCATCAGCACGGTGCAAGCGCCGCAGAAGCCCGCACCGCAGCCATACTTCGGCCCGGTCAGGCGCAATTCGTCGCGCAGGACCCAAAGCAAAGGCATCTCGGCCTCGACATCCACCTGGTGGACCTTGCCGTTCACAGTCAGTTGCATCCGCGCACCCTCGGGTTGTGATGGTGTTCAATCCAGGATCTGGCCGCCGACTTTGAACCGTCTGCCACCGGCAAAAGTGGTGCAAAATGGCGATCTTCGGGGCGGTGCAGGACGACAGACCGCAAAGGCATCGTGGCAGGGGTGAAAGCGCCACAAAGGCAGGCTGGTAAAGAACGCGTATTCAGCGCAACCCACGCCACCGCCGCGGCTGTCCCTTTGGCGCGGTACGGGGGGTTGGCGGGGGCGGAACCCGCCGCATGGGCGTGCCGCGTGATCGTGGTCACCTGTTCCATGCGCCGGCCACCCCCATCCTTGTTCCGCCCCTTATGGCCCTTATGGACCCGGCACGCCACACTCGCATCCCGGTGCCAGCGCAAGGCCCCCCTCCCTGGTGCAAAACGCCTCGCATAGGGATGCAGATCACAGACAACATCGGCACCCGAGGGCAGGTTGCCCCGATCAGACGGGCCGTTCGGTTCGTCAAGGATGGCCTGATCGTGAAGGTTCGCCAGATCTTCAAGGCTCGCCAGATCTTCAAGACCAATTGTTCAAGGATACCCGGTTGTTCGAGATTGGCCTGCACGGACGGGGTGGTCAGGGTGTCGTGACTGCGGCAGAGATGCTGTCGGTCGCAGCGGTTGACGAGGGCAAGCATGCGCAGGCCTTTCCCTCCTTCGGGTCCCAGTGGATGCGGGCGCCCGTCGCCGCGTACCGCCGGATCTCGGACCATGAGATCCGCTTGCGCGAACCGATCTTGACCCGGTTCTCAAAGCCATCCGCGCAAGGTTTACGGGCAAGGTCGGCGAGGCGAATGTCGCCGGGTTCGAAGCAGTGTTTGGCCGGACCGCGGGCGGCCTCGTGCGCCCCGGTTGGACCGAGGGGGCCGAGACCGTGGTGGTGCCGCTTGGCCCGATCAACGGCCCGATCAATGGCTCGATCAACGGCTCGATCAACGGCACGATCAACGGCTCGATCAACGGCACGATCAACGGCACGATCAACGGCACGATCAACGGCACGATCAACGGCACGATCAAGGACGTGGTCGATGCCGAACGCGAGGCGGGCTCCAGCCTCGGCTCGATCGCCATCGCCTCGTTCCGGCCCTTCCCCTTGCAGGCCTTGGGCGAATGGATCGCCGGGGCCAAGCGGGTGGTCTGTGTCGAGAAAAGCCTGGCAAAGGGATTGGGCGGCATGCTCGCCTCCAACAACCGGATGGCGATGCAGGGCAGCGGCACTCCGGTTGACACGGTGATCGCGGGCTTGGGCGGGCGGCCCATCACGCGCACCGCATGGACGCAAAGAGCCGCACCGTGCCGGCCTCGAGCGACCGGTCCAACGCCATCACCTCGGGCCACCGCGCCTGTCAAGGCTGTGACGAGGCTTTGGGCGCACGCCATGCCCGTGATGCCGCGATGCGGGGGGCGCGGGGCAAGGTGGTGGCGGTCAATGCCACCGGCTTGCGCACGCCATGCCCTTGATGCCGCGATGCGGGCGGCGGGGGCAAGGTGGTGGCGGCCAATGCCACCGGCTGTCTGGAGGTCTTCACCACCCCCTGTCCCGAAACCGCGTGGCAGATCCCGTGGCGCCATTCGGTGTTTGGCAATGCCCCTGCGGTGTCGACCGGAGTGGCCGCCGCGATGCGGATGCGTGGCAAGACCGATGTG
>JAYTQA010000059.1:0-1969 GCA_043746955.1 bacterium
GTGCGCAACATTCAGTAGACATCCTCAAGATACCGACCCTCGGCCCGCAACATGGCAACCGTCATGCCAGCGGGGGCGATCGCCGCTTCCACCTCTGCCGCCACCGCGCGGGCCATGGCAATGCTGCCACAGACCAGAATTTGCCCGCCGCGCAGGATCTGATCGCGCAGATGGCCCGCGTCCGCGCGCAACCGGTCCTGCACATAGGCGCGGTCCTGGACGCGACTGAAGGCGGTGATCAGGCGTGACAGACGGCCCGCCAGTAGGTTATCGGCAAGGTCGTAGCGGTACAAATAGTCAGAGCCCGGATCGCGCGCGCCAAAGTACAACTCCGCCCCGCGCCCCGGTCGGATGCTGCGCAAAAAGCCGATCATCGGGCCAACGCCGGTGCCTGCGGCGACCATGATCACCGGGCCTTTGGTTTGCGGGCGGAAGGCGGGGTTCTTACGGACAAAGGCCGCGATGCGCGTCCCCGGCTCCAACTCGTTCAGCCAGCCGGAGCACAGGCCACCCGGCATTTTGCGCACCGCAATCTCGACAAAGCCATCGCGGCGGGACGAGGCAAGCGAATAAAGCCGTGGCAGGTCGCTGCCGGGGGTCAGCACCCCCAACAGATCACCGGCGGCAAAGCGGGGACTGTGCAGCCAGCCGCGCCAACCGGGCTGGCGGATCGGTTTGAAGCGCAGCACGGCGGTCGGGGCCTGAACCTGCGCGCCGTAGTCGCGGCGCGAGATCAGCTCCAGTTCGGTCAATGGCGGCAGGGTGGTGTGATGCTCCACCGCAAGCTGCAGACCAAGCAGGGTGCCCAGTTGCCCGACCCAGGCGTTGAAATCGGCGGCGGATTGGCGATCAACCCGCGCGAACGGCAGGAAGGCCTGCCAGCCGTCAGCTTCCAGAACCTCGGCCAGTCGTTCGCCGTAGCCGCAATAGGCCGGAAACATGCGGTCGCCAAACGCCAGCACGGCGATCGGCAGCTTTTGCCTGGCCAGCGCCGCCTTGTCGAGAAAGCGGCTGGCGCTCGATGGCGCTTCGCCGTCGCCGTAGGTCGCGGTCATCAGGATGATGCCACCGGCTTGGGGATAGTCGGTCAGGTCGTTCAGGGCGGCGACGTGGATTTTCAGGCCATGCTGGTGCAGCGCATTCTGAAGCGAGGCGGCAAAGCCCCATGTGGTGCCACCCTCCGAGCCGACCAGAATGATCAGATCGGCAACCGAGGCGCGGGCGTTGTGGCGCAGATGCGGCATGGCGCGGCGGCGGGCCAGCCAGATGGCGGTGCCGGTGGCGGACAGAACCGGCACCATCAGAGCCGACAGGCCAAGGAGCAGGCCGACCAGCCACAGGCCCTGTCCGGTGTGAAGTTTGTAAATGAACTCCCAGACTTGCCGGGCCGTGCCATAGTCGATCCATCCGAGCATCTGGCCGCTGACCTGATCGACATAGCCTTCGCCCACGCCAGTCTGGATCAGGAATGCGTCGGTGGGATCACTTGGCGCAGGGAACGTCAGGTCGCGCAGATCGGCCAAGGCAACGCCGTGCAGGGCCGGTAATTCTGCGAGGGGCAGCGCCGGGCCGGTAGCGACTTTGTCCGGAAAATTCGCCTGAATTTGCGAGCCATCATTGATCAGGCCAAAGGTTGACAACGCCATGTAGCTGCCGGTCACGGCTGACACCAGCAGCCCGACCACCGCCAGCCGCGCCAGTTTGGCATGCCAGCCGCGCGCGCCACGGCTGCGCACCGGTTTGGTCATGCGCCGCCATCCGCCCATCGCAAGGGCCAAAAGGACCGCCCCGCTAAGGGCCATCAGCGCCATTGCGCCCGCACCGACCCCGGCGACGGCATGGCCGGTTTGGTCCAGAAACAACGACCGGTGCAGCTCTTTGATCCAGTCCAATAGCCCACCAGGCCCGCCCGCGCCCAAAGCTTTGCCGGTGGCAGGGTCAATCCGCAGCGTCTGAAACCCCAGCTTGA
>JAYTQA010000060.1:0-5257 GCA_043746955.1 bacterium
CGGCTCGATCCGGATGCGGCGATCCATTACCACAACCCGGTGCGCTCGCGCCCCGAGATTGCCCATGCGGTCGCACGGCAGGTGAAATCGTGGTCGGTCGACAGCCGGTCGGAACTGGCCAAGCTGATCGAAATGGTGCCGTCCGAGGCTTGCGAAATCTCGGTCCGCTTCAAGCTGCCGGTGGCGGGTGCCGCTTATAACTTTGGCGCCAAGTTTGGTGCAACCGCCGAGGTTGCGGCGGACCTGTTGCGGATCGTGGCGGATGCGGGCTTTATCCCGTCGATCACCTTTCATCCCGGCACCCAATGCACCGACCCGGAGGCTTGGGCGACCTATATCCGCGAGGCGGCGGTGATTGCCGCCAAGGCTCGCGTGAAAATTGCCCGGCTGAACGTCGGCGGCGGGTTTCCGAACAACCGGGACGGCGGCGTTACCGTCGATCTCGACGCGATCTTTACCACCATCGACCGGGTGGCCCACGAAAGCTTCGGCGCTGCGCGTCCGGCCTTGGTCTGCGAGCCGGGCCGGGGGATCTGCGGGGATGCTTATGCCGTGGCCGCCAAAGTCAAAGCGGTGCGCGACGATAGCCATGTGTTCCTGAATGATGGCATCTATGGCTCGATGTTCGAATTCAGCCAGATCGGTATCATCAACCGGATCGAAGTGCTTGACCCGAACGGCCACCGCCGGATGGGGGAGCCGCAAGGCCGCGTCGTGTTTGGCCCGACCTGCGATTCGGTGGACCGTCTGCCGGGCGAGGTGGCTTTGGCCGCCGATATTCAGGAAGGCGATTATGTCGTCATTCAGGGCATGGGCGCCTATTCCACCGTCACCAACAGCCGGTTCAACGGCTTTGGTGAACTGGCCTGCGTGACGGTCCTGTCGCTCAAACCTTAATCACGCAACGAACCTCACCCGACGCAATCCCCCCGGCTGGACAAATCCGGTCGGGGGTTGAGCGTTTGCGGGTAAGTTGTCAAGGTTTGGCTGCCAAGCTCTGGCAGGCCATGGTTTGGGTGCAAAGGTTTGAGTGCAATGACGGTTGCGGGCAGGTGTGGGCCATGGGGGGCGAATGGCGCTGTTTGACCGCCTGCGCCGTTGGTGGCGTGGCCGCCCCGTCGCAGCCCTGGAGGCCGCACCGACCCCGACCGCCGGCAGGGTCCGCGCGCAGGTTGATCATGTGATCCTGCTGGACGGCACGTTTTCCAGCCTGGATCCGGGGATGGAAACCAACGTCGGGCAAATTTATCGCCTGTTGGCCGAACCCGGCCGCCACGCGCATCTGCGCCTGTATTACGAGCCCGGTTCGCAATGGGAGGGCTGGCGCCACGGCTGGGATATCATTCAGGGCCGCGGCCTCGACAGTCAGATCATGCGGGCTTACGGCTGGCTTGCCAGCCATTATCGCCCGGGCGACCGGATCTTCCTGATCGGCTATTCGCGCGGGGCCTATGCTGTCCGCTCGCTGGCCGGGGTGATCGACCGGGTTGGATTGCTGCGCCAGACCCAGGCGACCGAACGGCAGGTGGCGCTGACCTACCGGCATTACCGCATCGCTCCGGCCAGCCCGACCGCCCGGGCCTTTGCCGCAGCCTATTGCCACGCGGCCGCCCCGATCCTGATGGTCGGGGTGTTTGACACGGTCAAGTCGATGGGCCTGCATCTGCCGTTCTTCTGGCTGTTGATCACCGACAAGACCGCGTTTCACAGCCATCAACTCGGCCCCTCGGTCGTGCACGGCTTTCACGCGCTGGCGCTGGACGAAACCCGCAGAGCCTTTGCCCCGGTGCTGTGGGAGTGCCCGCCCGACCGCAAGGCCCAAGTCGAACAGATGTGGTTTCGCGGCGCACATGGCGATATCGGTGGCCAGATCGGCGACTTTGGCGCGGCGCGGCCTTTGGCCAATATCCCGCTGGTCTGGATGCTGGGCCGGGCCGAGGCGGTCGGCCTGCCGTTGCCCGCCGGCTGGCGCGACCGTTTTCCGATGGATGTGAACGCGCCGATGGTCGGCACCACAAGGGCCTGGGGCAAGTTCTTCCTGCTGCGCCGCCGCCGCAAAGTAGGACTGGACCCGTCCGAACAACTCCACACCTCGCTGGCCAGTCTGCCGCCGCAGAAGCGCCGATTTTCTTAACCTTTTCACCTGTCGATAAATATCCGACAGGTGAGCCTTTGGGCAGAGGGCCGGTTTGCCGACGGCCGGAGAGCGGGCGGCTGAGGCCTGAGAGCTAAGAGCTGACGGCTAAGAACTAAGAGCGTGAGTTTGCCCGACCTTCCCGCCCTCATTGCTTGGGTTTTTCTTGCCCAAACGCACCTCAAGCTCGCCCAAAAGCTTCACGATCGCCGGGCCGGTCGGGCGCAGCACAGCGGCGGACTGGATCAGCCGCAAAGCGCTTTCCGGCGCGTTTTGTTGCAGGGCCGCCGCCGCAAGCCGCAGGTCATTCGCGGTCAGCGATTGCAAGACCGCCCAGCCCGGCCCGAGGGCGGCAATCACCCCGCGCAAGCCCTCGATTGCTTCGGCATGTGACAACTCTTGGGACGCGACCTCGGGGTAATCGCTGAAATCACCGGGGAACAGGTCGGGCAGATCGGTGATCTTCAACCGCTGGTTCAGGCGGCGGTTACCCTCGCGGTAGGGCGCCAGAAACGCCTCTGCCTCGGCGGCTGAGGGGGCCATGCGGTCCTCGTGCTGCGGCAGGGCGCGCAAAAGCTTGCGGGTGACGGCACTGTCATCCAGCGCCTGGTTCGCCAGATGCCCGACCGTGGCCATCAACCGGTCAAGCGAGAGGTTGCTGTCCGGCACCCGCACCAAGCCTGCGGGATCAATCCCCATCAGCGCCAAGATGTCGGGCACCACGTCACCGTCTTGCAGCAAGGCACGGTCAAACACCCGGATCCTGAGCGCATCGCGGCCAAAGGCGTTTTCCCATAAGCCGATCCGGCGGTCATAATCGAGGTAGAGCCGCTGTTGGGGTGCAGGCTCTGGCAAGGCCGTCAGACTGTGGCCCCACAACAGGCCCTCGGGCTTGCGGTTCGGCCGCGCGCCTTCCTGATGGTGCGAGATGGCATGGCGGTCTTGACGGCGCAGGTAGGCGATGATGCGGATCTCGTCGAACCGTGGCTTGAGCACGGCGGCCAGCGCATCTACCGCAGCCTGTTGAAAGAAAAACGAAAAATTCTCCGACGAGCCAAACACCTGATCAGACTTTTCGGAGGCGAGCAGTTTGGCGAATTTGACCGGCTCGTGGGTTTTGTAGCCGCCGGGCAGGATGGCCGCCGGGTTGGCGTATTCGACATACTGGTGCAGGTTAGGCATCGACGGGCCTTCCGCCACCGCAAGCCCGCGCTCTGCAAGGACCGCCATGTTGGCATGCAACGTGTCCTGCACCGTGGTCGTCCCGGTTTTATGCGAGCCGATGTGGAGGAATAACCGTCTCATGTTTGGGCCGGTTTTGGGCAGGTCATTCGGGGGCCAGTCATTCGGGGGCAGGTCATTCGGGAGCAGGTCTGGCGTCGCATGGGTGCCCTCATCTCAGGCTGATCTGGTCGGATCATAGCTTTCACCCGGCCCAATGCGCAATGCACTTGCGTGGTGCGGCCTTGGCCCTCCGGTCAGCGGCTCGCCACATCGGTATAGTCGCGCTGGACCGGGCCGATGTAAAGCTGACGCGGGCGGCCGATCTTGCCGTTTTCCGCGATCATTTCCTTCCACTGGCTGATCCAGCCCACGGTGCGGGCCATGGCGAAAATCGGGGTGAACATCGACATTGGGAAGCCCATCGCTTCCAGGATGATGCCGGAATAGAAGTCGACGTTGGGATAGAGCTTTTTGGAGATGAAGTAATCATCCGACAACGCAATCCGCTCCAGTTCCTTGGCGATTTGCAAGGTCGGGTTGTTGCTGTGGACGCCCAAATTCTCCAACACCTCGTCGGCACTTTCCTTCAGGACCGTCGCGCGCGGATCGAAGTTTTTGTAGACCCGGTGGCCAAAGCCCATCAGGCGGACGTTGGACGACTTGTCCTTGACCGTCTTGATGAAGTCGGGGATCCGGTCCACGCTGCCGATCTGGCGCATCTGCTCCAGTGCCGCCTGGTTGGCCCCGCCATGCGCCGGCCCCCACAGGCAGGCGATACCGGCGGCAATGCAGGCGAACGGATTGGCGCCAGATGATCCCGCCAGTCGCACGGTCGAGGTCGAGGCGTTCTGCTCGTGATCGGCATGCAGCATCATGATCCGGTCCAGGGCTTTTTCGAGGACCGGGTTGACGTGGTAGGTCTCGGCTGGCACCGAAAAGCACATGTTCAGGAAGTTGCCTGCGTAGCTGAGCGCGTTTTTCGGGTACACAAACGGTTGGCCGACCGAGTATTTATAGGCCATGGCGGCAATCGTCGGCAGTTTGGCGATCATCCGGATCGAGGCAACCTCGCGCTGCCAGGGGTCGTTGATGTCCAGGCTGTCATGGTAGAACGCGCTCATCGCACCCACCACGCCGACCATTGTGGCCATCGGATGCGCGTCGCGCCGAAAGCCGCGGAAGAAATGGTGCATCTGTTCGTTCACCATCGTATGGCGCGTCACCCGATGGGTGAAATCTTCCAGCTGTGCGGCGGTCGGCAGTTCGCCGTAGAGCAGCAGGTAGCAGACTTCGAGATGCGAGCTTTTGGCCGCCAGCTGTTCGATCGGGTAGCCACGGTACAGCAACTCGCCCTTGTCGCCGTCGATATAGGTGATCGCACTGTCGCAGGCGGCGGTGGAGGTAAAGCCGGGGTCAAAGGTGAACACATCCGCCTCGGCATAAAGCTTGCGGATATCCAGCACATCGGGGCCAATCGTCGGCGACAGGACAGGCAGGTCGAAGGTCTTGCCGTTCAGGCTCAACTTGGCGGATTTGTCAGCACTCATCTCTCGTCCCCTGTGGGAGCCCGGACCCGTGGCAGCGGGCTTGGGCGGATATCTCCGTTAAGGGGCACCAAGGGCACCCCAAGGCCAAAAAGGCGTCAGCCAGCCGCCTCGTTCAGCCGCGCAATCGTTTCCTCGCGCCCGATGACCAGCATCATGTCATAGACGCTGGGGGTGGCAGTTCGCCCAGCCAGCGCCGCCCGGATGGGCTGTGCCAGTTTGCCGAATCCGATCCCTTCCGCTTCCGCCGCAGCGGTCAGGATATGCTCCAGCGCGGGCTTTTCCCAGTCTACACTTTGCAACTGCAGCGTCAACGCTTTCAGCATACCACGGGATACCGCATCCAGAAGCGCTG
>JAYTQA010000061.1:0-1957 GCA_043746955.1 bacterium
GAAATCGGCCAGGTCGGTCTCCAGCCAAACCAGCTCCGTCCGCCCCAAAGCAGCATCCCGGTTCGGCACCCCCTGCTCCAGCCGCGCCACACAATCCGCCTCAATCCGAAAGCGGCGCTCGGCCAGGCGAAAATCCATATGCGGCGGGTTGAGGCCGAAGGAATTCACCTTCTCACCAATCAACCGCACCAACCCCTCGCCGCCCAACCACAGATGCAGCCGCACCTCCTCCAAGGGCCAATGCCCCGGCACCTCCACCGCGCCATGCGCAAACGCCAGCGGCATCCCGTCATCCTGCCACCGCGCTCCGTTGGCAATAGGTTGACCTTCCAGCGTCCAGCCATCCAGGCGCACCACCTCCCGCGCCACCCACTGCTGCACCTCCTCCAGCCGCTTGTTCATCCGGCGCAGGCGCATTTCCAGGGGCAAATAGCTGGGCATCATATCCTCGGGGGCTTAGGGTTTGGCTGGACAATGCGGCGATGAGGGGCCCAAGTCCAGCGCAGCGACTGCCCCATCCCTTGATCTTTCATCTGCCCAAAAATATCCCAGCCGTGAGCCATTTGCCCGCAGGGCGAAGAAATGGTGCAAGCGTAGGGTGTGAAACCCGCCGGGGCCAGCCAAAAGCGCGGCCTTAGGCCCTCAGTCCGGCTGCAACATATAGCCCTCGCCGCGCACGGTTTGCAGGTAGCGCGGCTGGCGGGGGTCATCCTCGATCTTCCGCCTCAGCCGCGTGATCTGCACATCGACCGCGCGTTCTTGACCGATGCTGGCCTGTCCCACGCTGGCTTCGCGCGGCAGATCGCCGGTCAGGCGTTCGCGCGGCACCGCCACGCCGGGCAGGGCGGCGAAAATCCGCATCAGTTGTGCCTCGGTCGCGGTCAGACGGATCAACTCAGCGCCGCGCCACAGCTCACCGCGTTCCGGATCATAGCGCACGGCACCCAGTTGCAGGTGTTTCGGCACGGCCTCGACCAGCTTGCTTTGCGGCACCCTGCGCAGGATCGCATTGATCCGCAGCAGCAGTTCTTTCGGTTCAAACGGCTTGACCAGATAGTCATCAGCCCCGGCCTCCAGCCCTTCAATCCGGTTGGTGGCCTCGCCCCGCGCGGTCAGCAGCAAGACCGGCACCGCCAGACGTTTGCGGATTTCCCGACAAAACGTGATGCCATCCTCGCCCGGCATCATCACGTCCAGCACCAGCAAGTCAAATTCCAGGCCCGCCATCAGCCGCCGCGCCTGACCTGCGTTACTGGCCGTGGTGACCAGCAATCCGCTGCGGATCAGGAATTTCTGCAACAGACCGCGGATGCGTTCATCATCATCCACCACCAGCAGGTGCGCTTGCAGGTCGGTCATGGCGCATCCTCCAGCAGGCCAAGATATTGTCGCCGCATCTCCGGGTCCATCATCGCTTCCAGGACGGTGCGAAAGCCCTGCACCGCCTGCGGGCCCGCCGCGCGATAAGCGGCCCGCATCCGCGCCCGTTGCGCGTCCGACAAAGCCCGCTCCAGCGCCGCCCCCTTGTCGGTCAGATGCAACCGGCGTTCGCGCTTGTCGGTCTTGCCCACGCGCGCTTCCACCAGCCCATCGTCGAACAGGGTCCGCAGCACCCGGTTCAGGCTTTGCTTGGTCACCCCTAGCATGGTCAGCAGGCTCGACACCGTGAGCCCCGGCGCGCGGTTGATGAAGTGGATGGCGCGGTGATGGGCGCGGCCGTAATCCATGCCTTCCAGAATGCGGTCCGGGTCGGCGGTAAAGCCGCGATAGGCGAAGAACATCGCCTCGATCCCCTTGCGCAATTGCTCGTCGGTCAGGAACAGCAATCCCTCGCTGCTGCCCGGTCCTGTCGTGCCCCTCACCATCGCCGTCTCCTGCAGTTCTGTCGCAGTTCTGCCGCAGGATACGTCAGTCTTGCTGACGATCCAAGGCTCTTGCCGCAGGCTTCCCCATCCGT
>JAYTQA010000062.1:0-5239 GCA_043746955.1 bacterium
GGCACATGCACCGCCTTTGACCATTTCGATCAGCGCCTCGGGACGCGAGGCGTTGCCTTTGCCGGACAAGCCAAAGTTGACCGGAAAGGCGTCCAAGGCCTGCAACATCCGCCCGATATGCCACGGGCCGGGGGTGCAGGTGGTCGCAAGCGTGCCATGCGCAGGCCCGGTGCCGCCGCCGAGCATCGTGGTGATGCCAGAGTGCAAGGCATCCTCGATCTGACCGGGGGCGATGAAGTGGATATGGGGGTCAAAGCCACCAGCGGTCAGAATCTTTCCCTCGCCCGCAATGACCTCGGTCGATGGCCCGATGATGATGGTCACGCCCGATTGCGTGTCCGGACTGCCCGCCTTGCCAATCGCGTAAATCCGCCCGTCCCGCAGGCCCACGTCGGCCTTGTAGATCCCGGAGTGGTCCATGATCAGAGCGTTGGTGATGACGGTATCCACCGCCCCGCCCGAGCGGGGAATCTGGCTTTGCCCCATCCCGTCGCGGATCACCTTGCCGCCGCCGAACTTGACCTCTTCGCCGTAGGTCGTCAGGTCGCGCTCCACCTCGATGATGATATCGGTATCACCCAACCGCACACGGTCGCCGGTGGTGGGGCCGTACATGGCGGCATAATCGGGGCGAGAGATCCGGGTTGGCATGGGTGGCCTTCAGATGCTGGCGCCGTCGTAGACATAAGCCTTCAGCGCAAGCGCAGGGGCGTCGATGCCGTCGAGGCAGTTGAGGTTGATCGCAACGGTGGGCGTCCCGTCGGGTGCGGTGGAATAGGCAAAGCTTTCAATCCCGCAGGCGGTGCAGAACTGATGGCGGATGCGTTCCTTGTGGAACAGGTACTCGCTCAGCTTGCCCTCAGCGGTCAGCCGGAAGCTGGTGAGCGGGGCAAAGCCCATCGCCCAGCCCAGCTTGGCGCAGCGTGAGCAGTTGCACATCACCGGCTTGCCGGTGTCGATATCAACCTCAAAACGGATGGCGCCGCAGTGACAGCCGCCAGAATAGTGGGTCATCCTCGCCTCCTATAGCTTGCCCATAACCTTGCCGTTGAAGCCTTGGACCACGCGCAACCCGCCGTAGGGCACCAGATTGACCTCGCGGGCCTGCCCCGGTTCAAACCGCACTGCGGTGCCTGCCGGAATGTCCAGCCGCATGCCATGGGCGGCTTTGCGGTCGAAACTCAGGCCGGGGTTGGTTTCGGCGAAGTGGTAGTGGCTGCCCACCTGCACCGGGCGGTCGCCGGTGTTGGCGACCAGCAGGGTCAGTGCGGTGGAACCAGCGTTCAACAGGATGTCGCCTTCGGCGGTGAAATATTCTCCGGGGATCATGGCGCTAGCCTGCAAAGGCGAGGCTAACGCCCGCCAGAAGCGCTCGTGCGCCCGCGATCCGGACCGATGCAAGGTTCAGTGACCGGCCAAGCGCCAACCCTGCGCAATGTAGCAGCGCGGTGGCGGTCAACATCGCGGCCCCGAAGGCGAGACCGTTGCCCTCCATCTCGATCCCATGGGCCGCACCATGGGTGAGACCGAACAGGCCAACCATCGGCAAAGCGACCAGGAAAGGCGCACGCAGGGCCAATGCCACCACCGCGCCCAGCAGGATGACCGAGGCGAGAATGGCGGGTTCGACCGCAGTCTCCAGCGCCCCGAGGCCAGTTTGCATGGCTACGGTACCCCCCAGCGCCATCATGGTCAGGAACGTGGCAGGCAAGGCCCAACGGGCCCGATCGCCCAGCATGGCGGCCCACAGGCCGACGCCGGTCATCGCCAGCAGGTGATCGACCCCGGTGAACGGGTGGCTAAATCCGGCGACAAGACCGCTGCCATGGCCGGGATGGGCCAGCGCCATTGAGGGGATCAGCAGCAGGAGAACGACGGGAAGGATGCGCTTCATCTGACCCTCTCAGCGAATCGGATGGTGAACGGTGACAAGCTTGGTGCCGTCGGGAAAGGTCGCCTCGACCTGCACCGAATGGATCATTTCCGGCACGCCGGGCATGCACTGATCCACCGTGATGACATGGGCACCGGCCTGCATCAGGTCAGACACCGCACGGCCATCGCGGGCACCTTCGACCACGAAATCGGTGATCAAGGCCACCGCCTCAGGGTGGTTCAGCTTGACGCCGCGTTGCAGACGGCCCCGCGCCACCATGGCGGCCAGGCTGATCAGCAGTTTTTCGCGTTCCCGCGGGGTCAAGTTCATGCGAGGCCTCCGCTGGCCCAAACGCGCGGCAAGGGCCGCCCCGACAGGCTTTTGATGATCTGGGCCATGGATTTGCGCAACGACCAGCCGTCTTGCGCCAAAACCCGGGCGAGGCAGCGCCCATCCCAGCCCGAAACCGCCAAGCGCGCACCGGGGATCGCGGGCAACGCCAGCAGCGGACCCGTCGCATCCTCTGCCCCTCGCGCCACGAACGCCACCACGCCCAGAGCCTGTGCGCCGTCCAAGAGAACCGGGCTATGGCTGCGGGCCAGCACGGCCTGATCGATCAGCAACACCTCTGCCCAAACCGGCCTGCCCGCTTGCACGACCACCGGATCATCCGGTGGTCGTGCAAGCGGGCGGTGGTGACAACCTCGCCCATTGCTGCACGGCCCAATACCAGGCTTTCGCAGGTCAGGCAGGCCGCATCGGTAGCCAGATCAATCTCAGTGCGCCGCGACAGGTTCGATCCCTCAAACAAAATCGTCTCTTGCGGCAGCCAGTCCAAGCGGCCCCCTGCGCCGACCGTGGCGCTGAACCGCACCTTTGCTTCGCCCTGATTGCTGGCATAGGCCCGCTCAGCCGTTTGGGTGGTGGCACAGAGGCGCACATTGCCAGCGACCTCCAGCCGGTAAGACAGCACATCGCCGCCGGTCAGCCCGCCAGAAGTGTTCAAGAACACCGCCTCCGGTACCGGCCCCGCCACCCGCGGCAGCATCAGCTTGGCCGAGCCTTGCTGCGCCAGATCGGCCAGCCGCACCGCGCTATTGCGCAGATCAAATGCCCCAAAGGCACGACCTTTGCTGCGCTGCATCGCTGGTAAGGGGGCGGCATCAAATATTGGCACTCCGGGCGGTTCTGCGTCCTTAAACTTTGGCAGAGCGTGACGCCGGTGCCATCGGCTGTTCTTGCCCTGGCCTGAAACGGCGGCAAAAGGCTGCGCAAAACGCCCCATTATTCATCCAATCGCCCGGTTTCTGTGCGGTTCGAAAACCCTGCGCCCCATCCACCGGCCCGGAGTTTTCCTGCCGCCCGCACTGGTCCTTGCCGTCATCCCGCGCTAGGCTGCCCGCGCCGTTTGACCGATGAGGCCGCCATGCCAGCCGTGATCACCAGCATTGAAGACCTGCGCCAGATGCACCGGCACCGCGTGCCAAAGATGTTCTATGACTATTGCGAAAGCGGGTCGTATACCGAACAAACCTTTAGCGAAAACGTCAGCGATTTCAGCAAGCTGCGCCTGCGCCAAAAGGTTGCGGTCGATATTTCCAACCGCACCGTCGCGGGCACCATGCTTGGGCAAAAGGTCACCATGCCGGTGGCGCTTGCCCCGGTCGGCTTCACCGGCATGCAGAACGCCAATGGCGAGATCAAGGCTGCTCGTGCTGCACAAGACTTTGGCGTGCCGTTTACCCTGTCCACCATGTCGATCTGTTCGATCGAGGACATCGCTTCGCACACCAGCGCCCCGTTCTGGTTCCAACTTTACGTGATGAAGGATTGGGATTTTGTGGCGGCGATGATCGAACGGGCGAAGGTCGCGAAATGTTCGGCTCTGGTGCTGACACTGGACCTGCAAATTCTGGGCCAGCGGCACAAGGATCTGAAAAACGGCCTGTCCGCCCCGCCGAAACCCACGCTGAAGAACATACTCAACATCGCCACCAAACTGCGTTGGGCGGCGGGCATGGCGCGCACCAAGCGGCACAGTTTTGGCAATATCGTGGGTCATGCAAAAGGCGTCAAAGACCTGTCGTCGCTGGGGTCGTGGATCGGGGAGCAGTTCGATCCTCAGCTGGATTGGGGCAAAATCGCCCGCATCCGCGACATGTGGGGCGGCAAGCTGGTGCTGAAGGGGATACTCGATGAGGATGACGCCCGCCGCGCTGCCGACTTTGGCTGCGATGCGCTGGTGGTGTCCAACCACGGCGGGCGGCAGTTGGATGGCGCGTTATCCTCGATCCGCCGGCTGCCCGCCATTGCCCGCGCCGTGGGGGGCCGGACCGAGGTCTGGATGGACGGCGGGATCCGTTCGGGCCAGGACGTGCTGAAGGCGCTGGCGATGGGGGCGAAAGCCACAATGATCGGGCGCAGTTATATTTATGGTCTGGGGGCGATGGGGCGGCAAGGGGTGACCGCCGCCCTGCAGGTCATCCGTGCCGAAATGGACACCACGATGGCTTTGTGTGGCGAGCGGGATATCGCAAACTTCGGTGCGCATAACCTGCTGATCCCCAAAGATTTTGAGGGTGACTGGAAAGAGTGAGCCCTTCGGTCTGTGGTGACGCAACCAAAGGCCGATTTAATCCGGCGCAGTCACGGCACAGTCACGGCGCTTGCATCCGGCGCGTTGCCATTGTTCCATGCGCCAAACCGGGGATCAGGATGCGCAAAATCGACCTCAATTCCGATCTGGGCGAAGGCTTTGGCCCCTGGGCGATGGGCGATGACGCGGCGATGCTGCGGCTGGTCACCTCGGCCAACATCGCTTGCGGGGGTCATGCGTCGGACCCCGAAACCATGTATGCGACCCTGCGCCTTGCGACCGAGCGCGGTGTCACCATTGGCGCGCACCCCGGCTATGCCGACCGCGAAGGCTTTGGCCGCCGGATCATTCCGATGTCCCCGGCCGAGATTGCCCGCATGACCGCCGCCCAGATCGGCGCGCTGCTTGGGGTGGCCGCACTGGCAGGGGCAAAGGTCGCCTATGTCAAACCGCATGGCGCTTTGGCCAACTATGCCGCCGATACGCCAGAGGTGGCCGAGGCTATCGTCGCCGCCGTTCGCGCGATATCGCCCAGCCTCGCGATCTTGGCCATTTCGGGGACAGCGGTGGAACAGGCAGCCCGCGCCGCCCACCACCCGGTCTTTTCTGAAATCTTCGCCGACCGCGCGTATCTTCCGACCGGTCGCCTGGTACCCCGCAGCCGTCCCGACGCGATGATCCTGGATGCCAGGGCCGCAGCCGACCGCCTGCTGGCCTACCTCGACACCGGTCTGATGCCAGTGACCGATGGCGCGCCGATCCGCCTG
>JAYTQA010000063.1:0-13742 GCA_043746955.1 bacterium
ATAGGCGTCGGCGAAAAGCTTGTGTTGGTTGGTGCCGTCGGTGTTCATCGCCCAGATTTGCGCGTGACCGTCGCGGTCGCAGTTGTAATAGATCTGGGCGCCATCGGCGGAATAGTCGGGGCCGTCGCAATGGCCCTCGCCGTGGGTGAGGCGGACCTCATCGCCACCCTCAATGCCAATCGTGTACACGTCGATGACCCGGCTGCCGCCTCGAGCCGCCACGTAGGCGAGGCGTTTGCCATCGGGTGACCAGCCGTGCCACCAGCTGGGCGCGTCGGGCGAGATCAACTTGGGCTCGCCTCCAGCGGCGGGCAAGGTGAAGATTTCGGAGCCTTTGGCGCGGTGGTTGGAGAGGACGATGGTCTTGCCATCCGGGCTGATGCCATGGTCATTGTTGCATTTGGTGGCAAAGCCGGAGTTGACAGCTGTCAACTTTGGCGCATCCAGCGGCACCCGGTACAACAGGCCGCCCCCGTTGACCAAAAGGCTGGTGCCGGCCGGGTCCCAGTTTGGCGCCTCGATCACGCCGTCATGGGTCAGGATCGTGCGGGATGTGGCGGTGGCGAGGTCATAGATTTCGAGGAAGCTTTTCATCCGTTATCCTGCATATCGACTCGCGTCTGACTGGCCTGAGCCTCCGGCGGGAGTATTTTTGCCCAGATGAAAACGGCTTCATCCGGGTCTAAATACTCCCCGCGGAGCGTCTTTTCTCACTCGCGGGCCTTGGGGGTCAGCAGTTTCGCGGGGCGCAAAGCTTCGGCGGCTTTGAACAGGCCGAAGCTTTGGTTGACGTAGTTCACCACACCGGAGATCTGTTCGATGTATTTGGCGAGTTCGGCGGTGCGTTCGGCCTCGACCATCTGGATCGGCCGCTCTGGCCCCTCGGCTTCGAACTGGCAGTAGAACAGCGGTTCACCCCGGCGCAGCAGGATGTCTTTTTCCGGCTCGTGCCATTCGAACGCCCACATCAGCGGGCGCGGCCAGGCGTTCAGCGGGAAGCGGCCGCCGAAGATGGTGCCGGGCAGCGGGTTGGGGCGGTAATGGGCGAAGGTGCCGATTTGCGAGATATAGACCAGTTCATCGGCGATAAAGCAGTAGGGTAGCGCCAGTTGCACGGTGGGGCGGTCGGGGTAGCGCCATTCCGCCTCGGCCACCAGCGTCAAGAGTTCGTTCAGTTTGTTGGCGCGGACCGGCGAGGCTTGGCCCTGCCGGTTGATCAGATGCGCTTTGCCCTTGTCATCGCGGCCAAAGCCGATGTGCAGGTCATAGGGGCATTTCACCACGAAATAGCGGCTTTCCAGCTGGATCACCGCCGGGCAGCGGCTGGCGCTTTTGGCATGGGCCTTGTTGGTCTGGCGGAAGATCAGCCGTTCCGGCGCGTCGAACAACACCGCAGCTTTATCGGCGGTGAGAAACCAGCCGACCAGAACCGGGCCGGATATGGGGCCGTCTGCGGGCCTGTCGAATGCAACGGTGATGTCCATGAAGCCCCTCGTGTTTGGCGCAGGGTCGCGCCACCGGCGGCGGCTGTCAACCGGCTGGTTGGCTCTTGACCAGCGCTGCGCCCGCAGTGGCGGTCAGGCGGGCGAAGATCAGGGCGGAGGACAGCGACAACAGGGCGATGAGGCCAAACACGAAGGGGAAGTTGCCGACGTCGGTCGCAGAGGTGCCGCGGATGGCTCCGGTGAGTTCAAGGCTCATCGCGGCGATGGTGATGCCGATCGAGCCGGACAGCTGTTGCAGGACGGCGGTGAACGCGGTGGCGGAGGAGAGGCGTGGGCCGGAGACCTCAGCATAGCCAATCGCATTGACGGCGGTGAATTGGAGCGAGCGCGACAGGCCGCCGGCGCCAAGGATCACCAGCATCAGGATCGCCGGTGTCGTGGCGCTGAAGAGAGCGGGTGCGGCGATCAGGCCGGCGGAGATCACCGCATTGCCCATCAGGACTCCGCGAAAGCCAAAGCGGCGCAGCAGAGGTTGGGCCGCGAATTTCATCGCCATTGCGCCCATGCCGGAGACAAAGGTCAGCATCCCGGACTGGAAGGCGGTAAGACCGAAGCCAAGCTGGAACATCAGCGGCAGCAGGAACGGCAGTGCGCCCACGCCGACGCGGAACAGGGTGCCTGCGGTGACCGAGATGCGGAAGGTTTGGAGTGCCAACAGGCGCAGATCAACCAGGGGCTCGGCGACGTTCAGGGCGTGAAACACAAAAGCGGTGGTCAGGGCGGCCCCACCGATGATCAGGCTGGCCACCAGCCAGACCGGCGCGAGGTTCAGGCCGGCGAGCGTCAGGCCGGTCAGGCCGGCGGCAAGGCCCGGCCCGGCCATAAGAAAGCCTTTGGTGTCGAACTTTGCCACGACGGTTTCGCGGATGTTGGGGATCATCAGTGTGGCGAGGATGACGCCGACCACGGCCAGCGGAATGTTGATCCAGAAAATCCAGCGCCAGTTCCAGTAGGTGGTGATGTAGCCACCCAAGGGCGGCCCGATGACCGGACCGAGCAGCGCGGGGACGGTCAGCCATGCCAGCGCACCGACCAACCCATCGCGCGGCACGGTACGCAGCACGATCAGGCGACCGACCGGCACCATCATCGAGCCGCCGATGCCTTGCAGGGTGCGGGCGATCACCAACTCGCCCAGGTTTTGCGACAGGCCGCAGGTGATCGAACCACAGGTGAACACCGCGATGGCGGCGCGGAAGATGATCTTGGCGCCGAACCGGTCAGCGGCCCAACCAGAGGCCGGGATGAACACGGCAAGTGCCAGAAGGTAGCTGGTCAGCACCAGTTTCAGATGGATCGGGTCGGTGGCAAGGTCGGTCGCCATCGCGGGCAGGGAAGTGGAAAGGACGGAACTGTCGATATTCTCCATCAACAAGGCCACCGCGACGATCAGCGGGACGACCCGTGTCAGGGGCGGGGCGGAGAGGGTGACGAATGCCATCGGGCAAGTCTGTCCCCGAGGGCTCGCAGGTGCAAGGGGGAGGCGTTTCAGCTTATTGTGACAGGTCGAAATGGAGGGCGATCTGGTGGGAAATCTGGTGAAATATTGGGGGATTGTCAGAATTAGACCGTTCCAGTAGGACTATGGAACGGTCTAAATCAGAGGGAATCGCGGAGCGACGGCGGCGGCGGTGGGCAAGGGGCGGATGGCGCGGATCTGGGGAAATCCTTGGCGGTGGCATTGGCCGTGAAGCAAGCGGCGCAAAGCGGTTAGCGGATTGCTGGGCATCTAGGGGGGGCTGTGGGCAAACTGGTATCGGCAGCGGAGGCGGTCGCGCGGATCAAGGATGGCGCGGTGGTGACGGTATCGTCGTCGTCGGCCTTGGGCTGTCCGGATAAGGTGCTGGAGGCTTTGGGCGCGCGGTTTCGCAGCGAGGGGCATCCAACGGCGATCACCACGATTCACCCGATTGCGGCCGGGGATATGTATGGGGTGAAAGGCATCGACCATATCGCACAAGATGGGCTTTTGGCGCGGGTGATTGGCGGGTCTTATCCGTCCGGCGCATCCAACCTGCCGATGCCCCGGATTTGGGCGATGATCACCGAGGACCGGATTGCCGCTTATAACGTGCCATCGGGGATTTTGTTCGACATGCACCGCGATGTGGCGGCGCGCAAGCCGGGTGTGCTGACCAAAGTGGGATTGCAGACCTTTGTCGACCCGATCCGCGAAGGTTGTGCGATGAATGCCCGCGCTGCCGCTCTGCCGATCGTCGCCCGGGTGGAGTTTGGTGGGCAGACCTGGCTGCATTTCCCCAACATCGTGCCGGATGTCTGTATCCTGCGGGCGACCACGTCGGATGAGCGGGGCAATCTGACCTATGAGCATGAGGGCGCCTATCTCGGCGGGCTGGATCAGGCGATTGCGGTCAGGAATCATGGCGGGCTGGTGATTGCGCAGGTCAAGCGGATGACGGCGGCGGGGTCTTTGCGGCCGCATGACGTGCGGGTGCCGGGCCATCTGGTGGACCTGATCGTCCTGGACCCCGACCAGAAGCAGACCACCGAAACCCCCTATGATCCGGCGATTTCGGGCGAGGTGATGCGGCCTTGGGCGAGTTTCCATCTGGCCGAGCATGGGGTGGAAAAGGTGATCGCCCGTCGTGCGGCACTGGAGTTGCGGCGCGGGATGACCGCGAACCTCGGCTTTGGGATTTCCGCATTGGTGCCGCGGGTGTTGCTGGAGGCGGGCGAGCCGCAGGCGGTGACCTGGGCGATTGAGCAGGGTGCGGTGGGCGGCATGCCGCTGACCGGATTTGCCTTTGGCTGCGCCGCCAATGCCGATGCCTTCATGCCCTCGCCCAATCAGTTCAGCTATTTTCAGGGCGGCGGGTTTGACATGACGTTTCTGTCCTTCATGGAGGTAGATGTGGCGGGCAATGTGAATGTGTCCAAGCTGGGCAAGAAACCCTATCTGACCGCCGGGTGTGGCGGGTTTGTCGATATCACCGCCCATGCCAAGAAGATCATCTTCTCGGGCTGGTTTGAGGCGGGGGCGGAGATTGCGCTGGACTCCAAGGGACTTAGGGTCGTGAAGCCGGGCAAATTTGCCAAGATGGTCGATCAGGTGGAGCATGTGACCTTCTCTGGTGCGCGGGCCCGCGAACAGGGGCAGGAGGTGCTATATGTCACCGAACGCTGCGTGATCAGGCTTGGCGCTGACGGGTTGGTGGCCACTGAAATCATGCCCGGGATTGATCCGGACCGTGATATTGTGGCCGCTTCGCAAGGCAGGGTGCGGGTGGCGGATACTGCCAGTGTGATGCCGCTAAGCCTGCTGTCCACCCTACCGATGGGATTGGCGCTATGAGTGAGGTTCAGCTGCGGATCGACGGGCCGATTGCCGAAATGCGGCTGGATAATCCTGCCAAGCTGAATGCGCTGACCGCCGGAATGCTGGACCAGATTGCCGCCCATTGCGATGCAATTGAAGCCCTGCCGCAGATAGTGGCGGTTTTGCTGACGGCGACCGGAACCAAGGCATTCTGCGCCGGTGCGGATATTGGCGCTTGGGCCGGGCTGAGCCCCGCCGACTTTGCGCGGCATTGGGTGCGGTCTGGCCACCGGATTTTTGACCGGCTGGCGCGGTTGAGCAAACCCACGATTGCCGTGCTGGACGGCCCGGCCTATGGTGGTGGACTGGAACTGGCTGCGGCCTGCGACATTCGGGTGATGTCGCCCTTATCGAAGATTGCTTTGCCGGAAACCAGCGTGGGGATTGTGCCGGGTTGGTCCGGCTCGCAGCGTCTGGCGCGGCTGCTGCCCGAGCCGGTCTTGAAAGAAATGGCGCTGTTTGGCAGGGTGTTGACAGCGGAACGTTGCGTGGCGCTGGGCTTTGCGGCCGAGGTTTCGGACGATCCCGCTGCTGCGGCCTTAGAGATTGCCGGACGGCTGCGCGCAACCTCACCGCGTGCCACCGAAGTGGCGAAATATATGCTCCACGCGGCGGTGGGCGAGGATCGGGGTGCTATGATCGAGGCATTGGGTTCGGGTATGACGGCGGCCTCGGCGGACAAGGCCGAAGGGGTCGCTGCGTTTCAGGCCAAGCGCAAACCGGAATTTAAGGGCGCATGAAATGGCAAACCAGATGCTGATTGCCGGGTTTGGGCTGGCTTTGCCGGATGCGGTGCGGGTGAACCGCCATCGGATCGGCGGGGCGCGGGCAAATTGGGTTTTAGGCTGATATGCAGCCGGACATCATCATTATCGGATCAGGGATGGGTGGTGCCACGCTGGCGGCAGCCTTGGCACCGTCCGGGCGGCCGATCTTAATTCTGGAAAAGGGCGATTGGCTGAAAGACAGCCCCGAGGCCCGCGACCCGGCGGCTATTTTCGGGCGGAGTTTTTACCGAACCAATGAAACCTGGCTTGATTCAGACGGCAAGCTTTTCAACCCCGGCAACTATTATTACCCGGGCGGCAACACGAAGTTCTACGGCGCGGTTTTGCTGCGCTATCGGGCGGAAGACTTCCAACCCCTGCAACATCTGGAAGGCATGACACCGGGCTGGCCGATTTCCTATGATACGATCGAGCCTTGGTATTCTCTGGCCGAAAAGCTGTATTGCGTGCGCGGCGGCTTGGGATATGATCCGACAGAACCTCACCATTCCATGCCCTATCCCTACCCACCGGTGCCAAATGAACGGCCAGTTGCCGATTTAGCCGCGCGTCTGCGCCAACAGGGATTGAATGTCGGGCCGTGTCCCTTGGGTGTTGATATTGAAAAATGGCTGGAAGGCGGAAAGACCACCTGGGATGCGTTCCCCAACACCCGAGGTGGCAAGATGGATGCGGAAACTTGCGGGCTTGTTGAGGCGCTCAAATATCCGAACGTAACCCTCCTTCGCAATGCAGAGGTGGTAAAACTTACCGCTAGAGGCCGCAAAGTTACGGCGGTCCAGTACATTCAGGACGGCCAACCGCAGCAGATCAGCGCGCCAGTGATTTGCCTTTGTGCCGGGGCAGTTAAGTCAGCGGCAATGCTTTTGACATCGGCCAGTGCCGACCATCCCGCCGGCCTAGCCAATAGCTCAGACCAGGTCGGGCGAAATTTCATGAACCACAATATAACGGCCGTCCTGGCCTTCAGCCCATTTCGGCGTAACGATTCAGTCTACGAGAAGACAATTCAGTTTAACGACTGGTACCTCAACGGTGGACCGGACAATCGTCCCTTGGGCAATGTGCAGATGTTAGGCAAGGTAACCGGGCCGATTCTGGCAGCCGAAACCGGACTTCCACATTGGTTGGCACATTACGTCGCGGAACATTCCATGCACCTGATGGCTATGTCGGAAGATTTGCCGAGCCCTGAAAGCAGAGTCACCCTGAAGGATGCAAAGGTTGTGCTGCAGTGGAAGCGCAGCAATTTCTCCGCGCACATCGCTTTGACCAGCAAGTTAAAAGCGGCACTGCGAAAGGCAGGCTGGCCGTTCGTCCTCTCCAAGACCTTCGACAAGAAGACACCGAGTCACCAATGCGGCACTGCGCGGATGGGTAGAGATTGTGGAAAAAGCGTTGTAGATGCTGACTTGAAAGCGCATGATCTGGACAATCTTTTTGTCATCGACGCCTCGGTTTTGCCAACTTCAGCTGCCGTCAATCCAAGCCTCACAATCGCCGCACTTGCAATGCGCGCCAGCGAACATATCTTAAGTGAGGTCTTAGAGTGAAAACGGCGCTCATTACCGGTGGCCAGCAAGGAATTGGGCTTGGTATAGCGATCGCGTTGTCAACTTCCGGCTTCAGGGTGGTTTTAGCTGCGGAACTGCCAGAGGAATCCCCGATAGTACAGGCGGCTTTGGCGCAATTGTCGAACGCAGAATATCTGCAGCACGATCTGGCTGAGATATCCAATTGTGCGAAGCTCTTGGACACAGTGGGCGCGGTAACTTGCTTCGTATCAAACGCCGGGGTGCCTGCGAAAGTACGTGGCGACCTCTTGCACGTCAAACCGGAAAGTTATGACTTTGTCATGGAAATCAATTTACGCGGAGCATTCTTTTTAGCGCAAGAAGTTGCGCGGCGAATGCTGGCAGCGACAAGCAATGACTATCGGTCCATGTTGTTTGTGACATCTGTAAGCGCCGGTGTGGTCTCAGTGGAGCGAGCGGAGTACTGCATTTCGAAGGCTGGCGCAGCAATGATGGCACAGTTGTTTGCAATCCGGATGGCATCAAAAGGAGTTGGAGTATTCGATCTGCGGCCGGGAATTATCGATACAGGGATGACGGAAGCGGTCCGCGGCAAATACTCCAAACTGATCGCGGAGGGACTGGTGCCGGCAGGACGATGGGGTGTCCCATTTGATATTGGTTCAGTCGCTGTGCCGCTTGCATTGGGACAGTTTGGTTTTGCAAGTGGGGCAGTTATTCCGATAGACGGCGGGCTTTCGATCCAAAGGTTCTGATATGGAATACGACTTTATCATTGTAGGCGGTGGATCTGCGGGAGCCGTTTTGGCAGCACGGTTGTCAGAAGGTGCCGCGCACGTGCTGCTATTGGAGGCTGGTGGCAATGACCGGCATCTATTTTACCACTTGCCGGCAGGATTTGCGAAAATGACAAGGGGCATAGGATCTTGGGGTTGGCATACTGTTCCCCAACGACACTTGCGCGATAGGGTGATCCGATATACCCAGGCAAAAGTGATTGGCGGCGGATCTAGTATTAATGCACAGATTTACACCCGCGGAAATGCCTTGGATTATGATGAGTGGCGGCAAAAGGGGTGTGCGGGGTGGGGCTACGAGGATGTTCTACCTTATTTTCGCAAGGCCGAGGACAACGACACTTTTGCCAACCGCTATCATGCAAAGGGTGGACTTTTGGGCGTGAGCAAGCCGAGATCGCCCTTGCCGATTTGTGAGGCTTTCTTTGCTGCGGCGGCTCAAATGGGAATTCCGCGAAATTCGGATATGACTGGCGAACGTCAGGATGGAGTAGGCTATTACCAACTCACGCAAAAGAACTATCGGCGTTCTTCGACTGCAGTCGCATATCTCAGGCCGGCACGCAGTCGGACAAATTTGACAGTGCGGACGGATGCCCAGGTTTTACGAATTGTGTTGGAAAAAGGCCGTGCGATAGGTGTCGAACTGGCAGTTGAGGGCGTCGTTCGGGGGGAGGAAATTATCCTGTCATCGGGGGCGATTGGTTCGCCGCGCCTGCTGCAACTGTCTGGCATTGGGCCAGCGGATCATCTTCGTAGCGTGGGGATTCAAGTGGCGCTTGACCAACCGGGCGTTGGTTCTGATTTGCAAGACCACCTTGATTTGTTCGTTATCGCGGAGTGTACCGGGCCACATACCTATGATCGATTTGCAAAACCCCATCTGTCAGCCTTGGCGGGTTTGCAATATCTATTGACGCGGAGGGGGCCGGTCGCTTCGAGTTTGTTTGAAACCGGCGGATTTTGGTATGCAGACCCGAATGCCCGTAGCCCTGACGTTCAGTTCCATTTGGGACTGGGTTCGGGTATCGAGGCTGGAGTGGCGGCCATGCCGAAAGGGGGGGTGACACTCAATTCAGCATATTTGCGACCGCGATCGCGAGGGACTGTAAGGTTGGCCAGTGCAGACCCGATGGCGGCACCGTTAATTGACCCCAATTATTGGGCGGACCCCTATGATCGGGATATGTCAATTCGTGGACTTAAGCTTGCTCAGGAGATTATGCGGCAAGATGCGCTGAAGCCTTTTGTGTTGGCAGAGCGGCAGCCCGGGCCAGATGTGCGCACGGACGAAGATTACTTCAATTATGCCTGTGCCCATGCCAAGACGGATCATCACCCGGCGGGTACCTGCCGAATGGGGTCTGATCCGGCGGCTGTGGTTGATCTGGAACTTAGATTCAATGGCATAGACGGGCTTCGAGTTGTAGATGCATCTGTCATGCCGTCGTTGATTTCGTCGAACACCAATGCAGCCACCATTATGATCGCGGAGAAGGCAGCCGATATGATCAAGGCTTCTAAATGATACGTCATATTGTCCTCATTCGGTTTCCATTAGAGATGTCTGAACTGGAAATCTCGGACATTTTTTCCGCTTTGCCGAAGTTGCTTGGCAGATTGCCCGGCGTCCTCGCATTTGCATCGGGTCGCAGCGAAAGCCCTGAGAAGATTGAACGCGGTTTTATGCATTGTTTTACCATTGACTTTAGTTCTTGGGCCGCTTTGGCGCATTACGCCTCCGACCCTGAACATCAAGCGTTTGGCCGGGAATTGGTCGACCACGCTGCGGGCGGGATTAATGGTATTCTCGTGTTTGATATGGAGGTCAAATAGGTCATGCTCAACCTGCCGCATGACGCCGGACTCACCCCGTACCGCATGCTTGGTACGCCATTGGTGCCGCGGGCTCCGAATTTACCATGGACCCGGACCGCCTTTGCTGCGGCCCATGTGGTGTCTGATCCCCTGCGAGAACGCAATCCGTGGGACACGCGGCCTGCGGTGGATTGGGATGCGACGTTGATTTTTCGGCAGGCGCTGTGGGATCAGGGGCTGGGTTTGGCCGAGGCGATGGATACGGCGCAGCGGGGGATGGGGGTCGATTGGGCCACGGCGAAAGAGCTGATTGAGCGCACGATGGTGACCGCAAAGTTGCACCCGTTAAGGCCGCGCGTTGCGTGTGGTGCGGGGACGGATCATATGGCTTTGGTTGATCTGTCGAGCTCGGAAGACATTATAACCGCCTATGAAACTCAGGCTGAAGCAATTGAGTTGGCTGGTGGCCAATTGATTTTAATGGCCAGCAAGGCGTTTACGGCTATTGGTGCTGATGAAGCGGTCTATCGCAAGGTGTATCGCCGGCTGATTGACGGCGCGCAGGATCCCGTTGTGCTGCATTGGTTGGGCGATATGTTTGACCCTGCCTTGACAGGCTATTGGGGCAGCACTGATGTCATGCGGGCGTCAGATTTTGTGTTAGGCCTGATTGCGGAAAATCCGGGAAAGGTTGACGGCATCAAAATATCCTTATTGGATCAGGCGCATGAGGAGGCGTTTCGGGCGCGGCTGCCTGCGGGGGTAAAGCTTTATACCGGAGATGATTTCAACTATCCCGACCTGATTGCAGGCGATGGTGTGCACCACTCCCATGCCCTTCTTGGCATCTTTGCGGCAATTGCCCCTGCGGCCAGTCAGGCTTTGGAGGCGTTGGCCTTGGGCGATATGGCAACCTACGACAAGCTGTTTGCCCCGACGGTTCCGCTGGCGCGCGAGATTTTCAAAGCACCGACCCGGTTTTACAAGGCTGGCATTGCTTATCTGTCTTGGCTTAACGGCTATCAAAGCCATTTCATCATGCCTGCCGGATTGCAATCTGCCCGGGATATTACGCATTACGCCCAGGTGTTTCGGCTGGCCGACGCAGCCGGGGTGTTGCTGCGGCCTGATTTGGCGGAGCGGCGAATGGTAACCTTATTAGCGTTGCATGGCATCACATGAGCCGTCGCCCAACCATTGTCGATGTGGCGCGTGCGGCGGGGGTTTCCAAATCAACCGTATCACTGGTGTTTCAGAAGAACCCCGCTGTCCGTGCTGAGACGCGGGATGCGGTCCACCGGGTCATGACAGAACTGGGCTATGTTTATCATCGGAACGCTGCCAATTTGCGGTCGCGCAAGGTGGGCTTGATTGGCCTGGTGATCAACGATTTGCGCAATCCGTTTTTTACCGAATTTGCCACTGCGGTGCAAATGGCGTTGTCGCAGCGCGGTTATGCGACGGTGGTGGCCAATACCGATGAGGATCCGGCGTTGCAGGCGCAAGTTGTGGCCTCCATGATCGAACACGGGGTGTCGGCGATGGTGATTTCGCCGGCCTATGGGGCAGAGGAGTCGACGTTTGACCCGCTGCTGCGTGCCGGCGTGCCGGTGTTGCAGGTGCTGCGCCAAGTGGATGCGCGGTTGGATCTTTTCCCGTTTGCGGCACCCGATTACCGGCTGGGCGGCGAATTGGCGGCGCAACATTTGGTGGAACAGGGCGCGCGCCGGATCGCGTTTGTGGGCGGGATCGAAGGGCGGGCGGTCACGCAAACCCGGATGGCGGGCTATCTGACCTGCCTCGCCCAACACGGGATGCCGACGCTGGCGCTGCATGGGCGGTCCAGCCGGGCCTTCGGGCGCGAGGCCGCGCATCGGTTGGTTCTGGATCATCCAGCGGTCGATGCGGCCATATGTTTCAATGACTTGGTGGCGCTAGGGATGCTGGCGGGCTTTGCGGAAATGGGTCGGGTGGTCGGGCAGGATTTCCGGCTGATCGGCTTTGACGACATCGAGGAATGCGCGCAAGCCTACCCCACGCTCACCTCGGTTCACTGCGATATTGCCGGGTTTGGGGCGCAGGTCGCGCGGGTGATTTTGGCCTGGCTGGAGGATGGCGTCTTGCCGCCACCTCAGGTGCAAACGCCGGTCCGGCTGGTGGTGCGGGCGTCAAGCGGGCGGCCGCCATGAACCCCGAGGCGCTGCTGCGGCGGCTGTTTGACCGGGCGGTTGCGGTGGCGGACCCGATGCGGTCGCTCGCCGCCTACCTGCCGCAAAAGCCTGCCGGTCGGGTGGTTGTGATCGGTGCTGGCAAGGCCAGTGCGCGGATGGCCGAGGCGGTGGAGGCGGTTTGGGGCCGGTGCGAGGGGCTGGTGATCACGCGCTACGGCTACGGGCGGCCAACCCAAGGCATTGAAATTGTTGAGGCAGCGCATCCTGTTCCGGATCAGGCTGGAGAATTGGCCACGGCGCGGATGCTGGATTTGGTGTCGGGCCTTGGCCCGGATGATTTCGTGCTGGCGCTGATTTCGGGCGGGGCTTCGGCCTTGCTGGTGGCACCGGTTGCGGGCGTGACTTTGGCTGAAAAGCAGGCGGTGAATTCGGCACTTCTGGCCTGTGGCGCGCCGATTGCGCAGATCAATACCGTCCGCAAACACTTAAGCCGGGTCAAGGGTGGGCAGCTTGCGGCGGCGGCTTATCCGGCGCGGCTGTTGGGTCTGATGATCTCGGATGTGCCGGGGGATGATCTGGCTTTGATCGGCTCGGGGCCGACCGTGGCGGATATAACCACACCGTCCGATGCCAGGGCGGTGCTGGCGCGGTGGCGGGTGGCGGTTCCGGCCGCGGTCACCCGGGCGCTGGAGGCTCCAAGCCGGGTGATTGCACCCGGTGACGTCCGTTTGGCGCACACTCACAACCGGATTTATGCGGCCCCGGCACAGTCGCTGGCTGCCGCGAAACTGCTGGCGGAAGCGGCTGGGGTTCAGGTGCAGATGCTGGGCTGCGCGCTGGAAGGTGAGGCGCGGGTGGTTGCGGCCGACATGGCGCGTCTGGCGTTGCAGGCGCGTGGTGCTGGCCCGGTTTTGTTGCTGTCAGGCGGCGAACTGACTGTGACCAAGCGGGGCGATGGGATCGGCGGGCCGAATGCGGAGTTTTGTCTGGCCTTGGCGATAGCTTTGAAGGGAGCGGCGGGCATTCACGCCATCGCCTGTGATACCGATGGTGTCGATGGTGCGGCAGAGGTGGCAGGTGCTATGATCGGGCCGGACACCTTGGCCAAAGCCGCAGCTTTGGGGGTTGATGCTGCGCAAGCCCTCGCCTGCAACGACTCGCACAGGTTCTTTGCGGCGATTGGTGATCAGGTGATCACCGGGCCGACGCTGACCAACGTGAACGATTTTCGCGCGATTTTGGTTTTGCCATAAGTCCGCGATTTTTCTGGGAAAGATCGAATTCAGGCAGGCGAAAACCCGGTCAGCGTCTCGATGATTTCGCCCCGGGCGTCGCTTAGGAAAATCGCCTGCAACCCATGCGCGCGCGCAAAATCTGGCCCGGCCTGATCGCCCAGCACCATCAGAACCGTGGCCCAGGCGTCCGCCGCCATGCAGGTTTCATGCAGGACCGACACCGATATCAACGGCGAAACGGCAGGCCCGCCGGTCCGCGGATTCATTGTGTGCGAGACGCGCAGCTGGCCCAGCGTCACAAAATGCCGGTAGCTGCCGGAGGTCGCAATCGCCCGGTCGGTCAGTTCGATCATACTGCGTCCGCTGCGCCGGGCCGGATCGGGCTGCTCCAAAGCCACAGCCCAGGGTTTGCCATCGGGGCGCAGGCCCACGGCCACAAGTTCGCCGTCCAGCCCGCACAGGGCGTTGGTCACTCCATGGTCCCGCAGGGTTTGCGCCAGAACATCCACCCCGAAGCCTTTGGCGATGCCCGACAGATCGAGGGTGAGCGGTGCCA
>JAYTQA010000064.1:0-5218 GCA_043746955.1 bacterium
AAACCCTGCAAGCCATGCTGGACGCCCGCGCAACCCATGCCATTGTAATCCTTGGCTTTGAAGCCAAAGATCCGGGCCGCTATGGCCGCCTGATTGTGCAAGGCGATCACCTGCTGAAAATTGTCGAATACAATGACGCTTCGGAACCCGAACGTTCAGTCAGATTGTGCAATTCCGGTGTGGTCTGTGCCGAGGCCGCCACCCTGTTCCGGCTGGTGGCCCTTGTGAAAAACGCCAACGCCAAGGCCGAATTCTACCTGACCGACATCGTGGAAATAGCCCGGGCTGAGGGTCTGTCCGTAGGCCACGTCACCTGCCCCGAGGCCGAAACCCTTGGCATCAACACCAGGGCGCAACTGGCCGAGGCCGAAGCCGCCTTCCAGGCCCGGATGCGGGCGGAGGCGCTGGACAACGGCGTCACCCTGACCGCCCCCGACACCGTGTTTTTTGCCCTTGATACCTACATTGGCCGCGATGCCACCGTGGGCCCCCATGTCATCTTCGGCCCGGCGGTCACCATTGAATCCGGTGCCGAGGTCAAAGGCTTTTGCCATCTCGAAGGCTGCCACATCAGCCGTGGTGCCATGGTCGGCCCGTTCGCCCGCCTGCGTCCGGGTGCCGAACTCGCCGAAGATGTCCATGTCGGCAACTTCGTGGAAATCAAAAACTCCGTGCTGGATGAAGGCGTCAAAGTCGGCCACCTGACCTATCTGGGCGACGCCCATGTCGGTGAGTTCACCAACATCGGCGCGGGCACTGTCACCTGCAACTACGACGGCGTAATGAAGCACCGCACCACTATCGGCGCGCACGCCTTCATCGGCTCCGACACCATGCTGGTCGCCCCGGTGACCATTGGCGAGCGCGCGATGACCGCCTCGGGCAGTGTGATTACCCAGGATGTACCGCCCGACGCCTTGGCGATTGCCCGCTCGCGCCAGGTCACCAAACCGGGGCTTGCGACCATGATATTTGCCCGGCTCAGGGCGCTCAAAGCCAGACAAGGAAAATCCTGATGTGCGGCATCATCGGCGTTCTGGGCCATCACGAGGCGGCCCCGCTGCTGGTCGAGGCGCTGAAGCGGCTCGAATACCGCGGCTATGACAGCGCCGGGATTGCCACCGTCAACCACGGGCATCTGGACCGCAGACGCGCGGTAGGCAAACTGGTCAACCTGTCCGACCTGCTGGTCCATCAACCGCTGGCCGGCAAAAGCGGCATTGGCCACACCCGCTGGGCCACCCATGGCAAGGTCACCGTGCCCAACGCCCACCCGCACCGCGCGGGGTCCGTCGCGGTCGTCCACAACGGCATCATCGAAAACTTCCTGGAACTGCGCGCCGAACTTGCCGCCCACGGCTATGTGCAGGAGTCCGAAACCGACACTGAAACCATAGCCCTCCTGCTGAAAATGCACATGGACCAAGGCCTTAGCCCGGTCGAGGCCGCCCGCGCCACCATCCCCCGCCTGCATGGCGCCTTCGCTCTCTGCTGCCTGTTTGACGGCGAACCTGACCTCTTGATCGCCGCCCGCAACGGCCCGCCTTTGGCGATCGGTCATGGCGCGGGCGAGATGTTTGTCGGCTCCGACGCCATCGCTTTGGCCCCCCTGACCGACCGGGTGACCTATCTTCAGGATGGCGACTGGGCCGTGATCACCCGCGCCGGCGCCACGATTTATGACGCCACGGGCAGCCTTGCCAACCGCGCCGTGACCAAAACCCGGATCGACATGACCCAAGCCTCCAAGGCCGGGCACAAACACTTCATGGCCAAGGAGATTGCCGAACAACCGGTCGTCATCGCCGATGCGATCAACCATTATGTCCGCTCCGGCAGCATTGAACTGCCCGACGCCCTGGACTTCACTAAATGCGACCGGCTGACCCTCGTCGCCTGCGGCACCGGCCATTACGCCTGCATGGTCGCCAAATACTGGTTCGAACAGCTGGCCGCACTGCCGGTCGATGTCGATGTCGCCTCCGAATTCCGCTACCGCGACCCGGTCCTGTCGCCGCAGTCTTACGCGATTTTCGTCAGCCAATCGGGTGAGACCGCCGACACCCTCGCCGCCATGCGCCACGCCACCGGAAAAGTCGCCCGCATCATCACCCTGGTCAACGTGGCGTCGTCGACCATGGCGCGCGAGGCTGACATTGCCCTGCCGATCGTCGCTGGCATCGAAATGTCGGTCGCCTCGTCCAAGGCCTTCACCTGCCAGTTGACCGTCCTCTTGATCCTCGCCCTCAAAGCCGCCCATGCCCGTGGTCGCATCACCGCCAAAACCCTCGCAGCACATTTGGCCGACCTGCAAACTCTGCCCGGCCTGATCAATCAGGCCCTCGCCACCAGCACGCCGCTGGAAGCGCTCGCCGATAAAATGGCCGAAGCGCAAGACGTGCTGTTCCTCGGCCGTGGCCCGATGTATCCACTGGCTTTGGAGGGTGCGCTAAAACTCAAGGAAATCAGCTACATCCACGCCGAAGGTTATGCGTCAGGCGAGTTGAAACACGGGCCGATCGCCCTGATCGACGCCCATGTCCCGGTCGCCGTTCTGGCCCCGACCGACGCCCTGTTCGACAAGACCATCTCGAACATGCAAGAGGTGATGGCGCGCCACGGCAAGGTCCTGCTCATGTCCGACGCCGCAGGCATCGCCAAGGCCGGCGGCGGCACTTGGGCGACCCTGACCCTGCCGACCGCGCCCGCGCTTCTGACCCCGATCCTCTACGCCGTGCCGGTCCAACTGCTGGCCTATCATACCGCGATTGCCAAAGGCACCGATGTCGACCAACCGCGCAACCTCGCCAAGTCGGTAACCGTGGAGTAGGTGTTTACTTTCCGTGTGTTAGCGGTCGCTCTTAATGTGTTACATCAACTGACCCATCCGTGCTGAGGCCCCGATGACCCTGACCGACGCCGTAGCCCAACTGACGAGCCTCGGCGACCCCGCCCGCGCCGCCCTCGCGGCCGCCTATCACAAGGCGCCGCGCCGCTATCTGGGTGTCACGGTGCCGCAAATCACCAACCTCGCCAACGCCTGGCGCGCCGAACTCGATGTGCCGGGCCGCGTCGCGCTCGCCGATGGATTGTGGGCCAGCGACATCCACGAGGCCCGGGTTGCTGCCGCCAAACTGCTGGTGCAGGCGCGCATCCCCGACGATGCCGCAGTCTGGCACCTGATCGCGTCCTGGGTGCCCAGCTTCACCGGTTGGGCCATCGCCGACCACGCCTGCGATGCCGGCAACCGTCGGCTCGTGGCCGACCCCGCACGGCTGGCCGAGGTCGAAGCCTGGACGACCGCGCCGCAGATGTGGTCCCGTCGCGCCGCTCTGGTGATCACCCTGCCATGGACCAAGCAGAATTTCCCCACAGATCAAGACCTTGCAATCCGCGACCGCGTCTTGGGCTGGTGCGCGGACTATACCGAGGACAAGGATTGGTTCATTCAGAAAGCCGTCGCCTGGTGGTTGCGCGACCTGTCCAAGCACGACGCCACAAGGGCCGAAACTTGGCTCGCCGAGCATGGCTCGCGCCTCAAACCCTGGGCGCTCAAAGAAGCCTCCAAACACCTCGCCCGCTAACCCCTATTATCTGTCCAAAAATATCCCACCGGTGGTCCGGAGGGTGTGAAACCCTCCGGGGTCAGCCAAAGGCGCAAACGGCTGCAAAACCCTCCGCCTGCCAGCCCCAAGCGCTAAAGCGGTTTGTGTTTGATAAGAATCAAACAACCGTTTTACCTCATTGTTTTTCCGCGCAGTTTTTTTCCGAAAACCGCGCCACACTTTTCGGAAATGCGCTTTAATGCAGGCGAAACTCCCCGGTCACATTGCGCCACTCGCCGGGCGCTATCAACTTCCGATGGGTGAAGCGCACCGAATGCAGCGGGCCGTCCAGCTTGGCGCGCCAGAATGCGATGAACTTGAACAGCGTCGGATAATCCGGCGCCAGATCATACTCCTGCCAGACATAGCTGTTCAGCACATGGGCGCAATCCGGCATCCGGTAGAAAAATTCGGCGGTGGTCAGACCCCAGCCTTGCAACATCCGTTCGGTTTCGGTCGGGCGCATGTGCCGCTCCTGTTTTGGCTCGATCAGCCTATCCTGCCCGATTCGTATTAATTTGCAATGAATACAATGTGTTGGCACTCTATGCCGCTGGCTGCCAGCCCAACCCAAAGCCCCGCCTTGCACCCCATAGGAAGTATGGGCTAAACTGCCCGCAACATTATCTTGACCTTGCACCAAAGGCGCGCCCCAGTTGAGCGATACGACCGAACCCCCTGAAAACACAGAAGAATCCCCCAAGCCCAGCTATCACGGGCCGCAGGTGGACATCTCAACCGAAATGCGCACGGCTTACCTCGATTATGCGATGTCGGTCATCGTCTCCCGCGCGATCCCCGACCTGCGCGACGGCCTGAAACCGGTGCATCGGCGCATCCTGTTTGCCATGCACGAGACCACAAACACCCATGACAAACCCTACCGCAAATCGGCGCGCCCGGTTGGCGACACGATGGGCAAGTACCACCCGCATGGCGATAGCGCGATTTACGACGCTTTGGTGCGGATGGCGCAGCCGTTTTCGATGAGCCTGAAGCTGTTGGACGGCCAGGGCAACTTCGGCTCGATGGACGGCGATAACGCGGCCGCGATGCGCTATACCGAAGTGCGGATGGACAAACCCGCCTCGTTCCTTCTGGCCGATATCGACAAGGACACCGTTGATTTTCAAGACAATTATGACGGCAAGGACCGCGAGCCGACCGTCCTGCCGGCCCGCTTCCCGAACATGCTGGTCAATGGCGCCGAAGGCATCGCGGTCGGCATGGCGACCCGGATTCCGCCGCACAACCTGGGCGAAGTGATCGACGGCACCCTCGCTTTGATCGAAAACCCCGACCTTTCGACCGAACGCCTGATCGAGATCATTCCCGCCCCGGATTTCCCGACCGGCGCATTGATCCTTGGCCGTTCGGGTGCCCGAAAGGCGTATCTGGAGGGCCGTGGCTCGGTCATCATCCGCTCGAAAACCCATATCGAGGAGGTTCGCAAAGACCGTTTTGCCATCATCATCGACGAGGTTCCGTATCAGGTTAACAAATCCCGGATGATCGAGATCATCGCCGAACAGGTGCGCGAGAAAAAGATCGAAGGCATCTCCAACGTCGCCGACGAATCTGACCGGATCGGCGTGCGGGTGGTGATCGAGCTC
>JAYTQA010000065.1:0-13707 GCA_043746955.1 bacterium
GCCGCCGACGCCCACGGCCTTGCGATTGCCCGCGCCTGGGTGGCGCTGATCTGATCTGGGCCACAAAACCGCGGCCTCGCCCCCCTTCATCCGGGCAAAAATACTCCACGGGGGTGTGGGGGTGTGAAACCCCCACACCGCCCCCCATCACCCGCGCAACACCGGGAACCAGTCTTCGCGCAGCCGCTGCCCGGCCACCATCCCATGGCCCGGAAAGGGCGGCGAGGTCGGCCCGGGCCGTTCGACATAGCGCGCATCCTCGCCGACCAGCCGGACCGAAAACGCCCGCCGCCGGATGCCCGCCGGATTGCCGCGCGCACCGTGCAGGGTGCGGTAGTCAAACGCCACCGCATCACCGGGTTCCATCGGCCATTCGCGCACCGCCATCCCCTCGGCATCCGGGTCGGGAACCGCCATATACTTCTCTGGATCAGGATAGAACGCGGTGTCCGACAGCCAGCGCTTGGGCAACACCTCTTTCGGCCACAGGTGCGAGCCTGCGACACAGCGCAAGCTGGCCTCCCTGACCGGATCGACCGGGCACCAGAAGCTGACGGTTTGCCTGCCACCGACAAAATAATACGGGCCATCCTGATGCCAGGGCGTGGGTTTCGCGGTGCCGGGTTCCTTGACCAGTACATGGTCGTGAAACATCTGCACCCGTTCTGACCCCATCAGGGCAGCGGCGACCTCGGCCACCTCCGACCGCCGGATCACCCGTTCAAACTCCGGGATCCGCTGCCAGTTGCAATAATCGTCAAAAAACCGCCCCGGCTCCCCGGGTTTGAGGTTTTCGGAGGCATAGGGCCCGGGCTCGGCCATGTTACGAGCAATCCCAGCCCGAATATCCTCGACCCAATCGGCCCATAAGCCCTTGATCAGCACCACACCGTCGCGCTGAAACTCTGCCACCATGCCAGCCGTGACCTGAACCATCGCCGCCTCCCGCTTTGGAAGGATTGTGCCATGGCAGCACGGTCCTGCCAACCCTTGGCGGTCAAACCCGCCAGACTAGCTGACCAGGGCGCGGCCCAACCGATGACACTGAGGACTGCCAGTCCGCCAAACCGCTTTGACCTACCGGTTTGCCCGCCCCAAACCGCTTTGCCTGCCCGGTTTCGGCCCCATTTAATGCTATCCAAGCCGATCCAAATCGTTTACGCCAGCCAGACCATGCTGTGAACTGCCGGTTTTTTGGACTAATCTGGGCCCGACAGGCTGAAAACCGTTTTGGCCGGACGCCCGCCGCGCTTAAATCCGAAGCGCTTAAAACTGACGCGCTTAAATCCGACGAGCCCCAAACCGACGCGGCTCAAACTGACACTCCGCGCCGACGCCCCAGATGGACCTGCGCAAATGAACCTCGCCCGATGAACCTCAAGGAACTCGCCGCCAAACTGGGTCTGTCGCCCACGACGGTCAGCCGTGCGCTGAACGGCTACCCGGAGGTGAACGAGGCCACGCGCGAACGGGTCGTCTCGGCCGCGCGTCGCCACAATTATCGCCCCAACGCCCGCGCCATCCGGCTTGCCACCGGGCGGGCCTTGGCTGTCGGCCATGTCATCCCGGTCATCGCCCATAACGAGATCATGAACCCGATCTTCGGCGACTTCATCGCCGGTTCGGGCGAGGTTTACGCCCGCAACGGTTACGACATGATCCTGTCGGTGGTGCCCGATGAGATGGAAGAGGCGACCTACCGCGACCTGATGTCGCGCGGCACGGTGGACGGGGTGATTGTCCATGGCCCGAAGTCCAACGACCCGCGGATCCGCAGCCTGCGCTCTCTGGGCATGCCGTTCGTGGTGCACGGGCGTTCCACCGGGGCCGACCTCGATTATAACTGGGTCGATGTGAACAACCGCCGCGCCTTTCAGCGGGCGACCGAGTTCCTTCTGGACCTTGGCCACCGCCGGATCGCTTTGGTCAACGGTCTGGAATCGATGGATTTTGCCGTGCGCCGCCGGGTGGGCTATACCGACGCCCTGGCCGCCCGGGGCCTGGAGCCGGATGTCCGGCGGATTTTCTCGTCGGAGATGACCGAAGTGAACGGCTGGCGCGCCGCCGAACGGGCGCTTGAGCTGGCCGAGCCTGCGACCGCGTTCCTGTGCGCCTCGATGCTGCAAGGCATGGGGGTCCGGCGGGCGATTGAAGGCCGTGGGCTGAAGATGGGCCGCGATGTGTCGGTGATCATCTTTGACGACGACCTGAGCTACCTGCGCAACGGTGAGGATGTGCCGATTTTCACCGCGACCCGGTCGTCGGTGAAAGAGGCGGGTAAACTGGCCGCCGAGATGTTGCTGGCGGTGATCCACCAGCCCGGCGGTGTGCCCCTGCATAAGTTGCTGGAGGCGGAATTAATCCTCGGCCAATCGACCGGCCCGGCGCCGATCACGTGAAGAAAGTCCGCTATGTCATTGGGGTCCAACGATAAACTGACCCGCCGGGATTTCACCGACCGCTTGGTGTTCGGGGCGGCGCAGGCGGCCTGTCCGGTTGCTGCGCGCGGGTTTGGCAGCTTCGGGTCCAACCATCAGGACCATTTCGCAAAAAACTTGGTTGAAGATAGGCTGGTAAGTACCGGAAACCATGCGGATTATCGGTTTTCCCACCGCGCCGTCCCCAAAGGTGGCACAGCGCAGGACGTCGATGGCAAGCGGTGCAACGCCGGGTCCTTTTTGGGCAATGACCAAGGTGCTGCGGGCTTTGACAAGCGCTTTGACAAGCGCTTTGGCCTTGTGCATGTTGATGTGGCGACCCGAAAACCCGCATCGAAAGGCTGCTTCCCGCGCTGACCGGCAGGCTCGCGCATTAAAACCTCGAAATCGCGCGCTCGCGCACGACACCCCGCTAAATCTCGCCACTGGCGCGCAACACTCGGTGATCCAATGACCGCAATCCTCGCCGATATCGGCGGCACCAACACAAGGGTGGCTTTGGCCGACGGCAAAGTGGTGCGGCCGGATTCCATCGCCAAATTCGCCAACGCCGAGTTTGCCAGTCTGGAGCCGATTTTGGTCCGCTATCTGGCCGAGGCCGGGATTGCTGCGGTCGAGGGGGCTTGTGTTGCGGCCGCAGGCCCGGTGCGGCATGGCGTGGCCGAGATGACCAACCTGTCGTGGATCATCGACCACCCGCAACTGACCCGCGCAACCGGTGCCACCAAAGTCGCGATCCTGAACGACCTGCAAGCGCAGGGCCAGGCCTTGGGCCATATCGCACCCGAATATCTGCGGCCGATCATCGAAGGCCAGACGGTTCCCAATTCCTCCATGCTTGTCGTGGGGTTAGGCACCGGGGTTAATGCGGCCCCGGTCCACAACACGCCCTGGGGCCGCGTGGTGCCGCCGTCGGAATGCGGCCATGCCTCGATGCCGGTCCGCGACGCGCGCGATCTGGCGCTGGCCCGGTTCATCGCGACCTACGGCGCGCATGCTCATGGCTTTGCCGGGGCCGAAGATGCGCTGGCCGGCCGTGGGCTGGAGCATGTCTATGCGTTCGTGGCATCCGAGGCGGGCAGCCCGAAGGCGCTGAAATCGGCGGATATCATGACGGAACTGACCGCAGGTGGCCCGCTTGCGACCGAGGCCGCAAAGCTTTACGTCCATATCCTCGGCGCTACCCTTGGCGATCTGGCGCTGACCCACCTGCCCTATGGCGGGATTTTTCTGATCGGTGGCATGGCGCGCGCGCTGACCCCCTACCTGGCGCCGATGGGGCTGGCCAAAGCGCTGTGCGACAAGGGCCGCTTCCACGACTTTCTGCAAAGTTTCCCGGTTTGGGTGGTCGAGGATGACTATGCCGCTTTGACCGGATGCGCCGCCTATCTGGCCAACGGCGGGCAAGGCTGAAATCTGAGCCTCCGGCGGGAGTATTTTTGCCCAGATGAATGGCGGGGCCGCTTTTTTCCCTTTCATCTGGGGACAAATACTCCACGGGGGTGCGTGCAGTTTGCTGCTTAGCAGCGAAGAAACTGCTAAGCGGGGGGGTGTGAAACCACCCGGCGCTCGATCCAGCACACTACCGGGGCAAGGTTTTCTGCAGGAAGGCCAAGGCATTGGCCAGACCATCTTGGGCAATGCCGTGGCCGGAGCCTGCCATGACATGACCGTAGGTTGCAAATCCGGCCGCCACCAGCGCGTTGCAGGCGGCGGTCATCTCGGGGAACGGCACCACCGCATCCGCATCGCCGTGGATCACCAGGATCGGCGGTTTGACCACGGCTTCGGCGGCCAGCCGGTCGGGGTGCAGCAGCTTGCCGGAGATCGCCACCACGGCAGCCATTGGCGCGGCGCGGCGCGGGGCCACGTGCAGGGCCATCATCGCACCTTGGGAAAATCCCACCAAAGCAAGGGCTTCTGGCCCGATCTTCTCGTAACTCAGCCGTTGGTCGATGAAGGCGTTGAGATCGGCGGTGGCGCGTTGCAGACCCGCCTCGGCCTCGGCGGGCGTGGAGCCGTCAAAGCGGGGAATGGCAAACCATTGCTGGCCGAAGGCTGCACCGGGGATCCGCTCGGCAGCGTCAGGGGCCACAAAGGCAGTGGCGGGCAAATGCGAGGCCAAGGTGTCGGCGAGGCCGAGGAGGTCAGCGCCATCGGCGCCATAACCGTGCAGGAAGATCACCAGACTTTTGGCCGGCCCGTTAGCTGCCGGTTTGCGGCCGAATCGAAGAACCCGTGTCACCTGATGCCCTCGCGTGATTTTGCCACGCGGTAGTAAGCCCAGAGGGCGCGGGCCGCAACCGCACGCCACGGGCGCCACGCCTCGGCCATCCCGGCCATGGCTTTGGCAGTGGGCCGGGCGGGCAAGCCGTAGGCGAGGCGGGCGGCTTCCTGCAGGGCAAGATCGCCGGGCGCGAACACATCGGCGCGGCCAAGGGCGAACATGGCGTAAATCTCGGCGGTCCAGTGGCCGATGCCGGGCAGTGCGGTCAGGCGGGTGATCACATCAGCGGTGGGCGCGAGACGAAGCGCATCATAATCCAGCCGCGCTTCGGCCAAGGCACGGGCGTAGCGGGCTTTTTGGCGTGACAGACCTTGCGCACGCAGGGCATCTTCCGTGCAGGCGGCGACCATATCGGCATCGGTCAACCCGGCAGCCTCCAGCCGCGCCCAGATCGCCCGGGCCGAGGCGGTCGAGACTTGCTGGCCGACAATCGCATCCAACAGGGCGGCAAAGCCGTCCGGACACAGGCGGAGCGGCAGCGGCCCGACCTGCCCCAAGATCCGCGCCATGACCGGATCGACCTCGGCCAGCCAGAGCGCGCCTTCGGCCACGCAATCCGGGCCATGGATGATTCGTCCGGTCATGCCGCCTGCCTTTGCTCCGCCAGTTCGTCCGGCCCGGGAGCATGATGCCATTTGATGGAAACATCATCCTCCGCTGGAGTCTCAGGATCGCGTGATTGGCGGGTAAAATCGGATGCCCGGTTTCCTCATCACGCCCCAGCGTGGTTTTGCGCCGGTTTGGCCCTTGCCCCGGAACCGAGCGGTCCTTACCGATGGAAGCCATGGAAAATCTTGTCCCCCCGCGCGACCCCGACCGTATTGCCCGTCGCAATGTGCTGGTGCTGGTGGCAGCACAAGCCATCTTAGGCTCGCAAATGTCGATGATATTCATCGTGGCCGGGCTGGCGGGCAAGCAATTGGCCCCGAATGCCTGCCTTGCCACCCTGCCGCTTTCGCTGCTGGTGATCGGCTCCATGCTGTCGGCCAACCCGCTGTCGGCGATCATGGCGCGCTACGGGCGGCGCGTGGGGTTTGTGGTCGGCGCGTGCGGCGGGATCGTCGGCGGGTCGGTCGCGGCCTACGGACTGTCAACCGCGTCATTTCCCTTGTTCGTGGTGGGTGCATTTCTGACCGGGATCTACCAATCCTCCCAAGGGTTTTTCCGCTTTGCCGCAGCCGACACTGCCTCGCCGGCATTTCGGCCCAAGGCGATCTCCTGGGTGCTGGCCGGCGGGTTGATGTCGGCGATCATCGGGCCGGAGATCGTCAAGATGACATCGCAAAGCTTCGCGGTGCCGTTCCTTGGCACTTATCTGGCGGTGATAGCGCTGAACGCCTGCGGGGTGTTTTTGTTTGCCGCATTGAAGATACCCAAGCCCTCGGCGCAACTGGGCGGGGCTACCGGGCGCAGCCGGATCGAACTATTGCGCAGCCCGCGCATCGCGGTCGCGGTGATTGTCGGCACGGTGTCTTACGCGCTGATGAACCTGGTGATGACGTCGTCGCCGCTCGCAGTGGTCGGCTGCGGCTATCACACGGCGGATGCGGCCAACGTGGTGCGCGCCCATGTCCTGGCGATGTTCGTGCCCAGCTTTTTCACCGGCAACATCATTGCCCGGGTCGGGGTGGAGAAGGTGATGGCTGCGGGTCTGGTCATCCTCGCCTCTGCCGGAGTGGTCGCTATGACCGGGGTCGATCTGGACAAGTTCTTTGTGGCTTTGGTTTTGCTGGGCATCGGCTGGAACTTTGGTTTCATCGGGGCGACCACGCTGCTGACCGCCTCCCACACGGTGGAGGAGCGCGGGCGGATGCAGGGGTTGAACGATTTCATCGTGTTCGGCGGCGTGACTTTGGCGAGCTTTTCCTCCGGCGGGCTGATGAACTGTTCGGGCGGGTCGGTGCAGGCCGGCTGGCGCTCGGTCAACATGGCGATGCTGCCGTTCCTGATCCTGGCGGGCGGCGCGCTGATCTGGCTGGCACGGCGGAAGAAGGCCGTGGTCCTCGCCTGAGGGCGCGCGTAATGGGACTTGACCTTTTGGCCGGGCGGGGGCTTGTCAGCGGCCATCATCCTCTGCACCAAAGGCCACCGCCATGATCAAGCTGGACATCTTCTCGGACCCGGTCTGCCCGTGGTGCTATCTTGGCAAGGCCAATTTGGAACGCGCGCTGGAGGCGCATCCCGGCCGTAGCTTTGAGGTCGAATGGCATCCGTTCCAGCTCAACCCCGAACTGCCGTCCGAGGGGGTGGTCAAGTGCGACTACCTGCTGGCCCGCTTTGGCAGTGCGGAAAAGCTGGCCCTGATCCACCAGCAATTCCGCGACCATGCCGCCCAGGCGGGTGTGGCGATCGACCCCGATGTGCCAGAGCGCATCCCCAACACGCTGAACGCCCACCGGATGATCCATTGGGCGGGGTTGGAGGGGCGGCAGGCGGCGATGGTGTCGGCCCTGATGCGGGCCTATTGGGTCGAGGGCCGCGATATTGGCGACCTCTCGGTGCTGGCCGATCTTGGCGCAGAGGCCGGGATGGACCGGGCCGTGGTGCTGCGGTTGCTGGCTTCGGACGCCGATCTGGACCTGATCAAGACCCGCGAGGCCCATGCCCGCACCCGGGGTGTCAACGCGGTGCCGACATACCTTATCGCCAACCAGTATGTCCTGTCCGGCGCTCAACCGCCCCAGTTGTGGGGCCAGGTGATCGACGAACTGGCCGCGCAGGGCCGCCAGAATGGCTGAGCTTGATGGCTGAACAACCCACCCAACGCGAATTCGTGGCGATGATGGCGATGCTGTTTGCCGTCGCAGCCCTTGCGATTGACGCGATGCTGCCGGCGCTGCCCGCAATTGCCGCCAGCCTGTCACCCGATGCGCCCAACCTCGCCCAACTGGTGGTGACGAGTTTCGTCTTTGGCATGGGGGTTGGCACGCTGATCTGCGGCCCGCTGTCGGACGCCTTTGGCCGCAAGCCGGTGATGATCGGCTGCGCGGTGATTTATGTCGTCTCGGCGGGCTTGTGCTTTTTCGCACCCAGTTTGCAAACCCTGCTGATCGCCCGCGTTCTGCAAGGCGTCGGTGCTGCCGGGCCACGGGCGGTGGGCATGGCGCTGGTGCGCGACCGGTTCAAAGGCCGCGAGATGGCGCGGATCGTGTCCTTCGTGATGATGGTGTTCACTCTGGTGCCCGCCGTGGCCCCGCTGATCGGCCGCGGGGTGATGCTGGTCGCCGGCTGGCGCGCGATTTTTCTGGTTTTCATCGGGTTTTCGCTGGTGGTCAACACCTGGTTGGTGTGGCGCCAGCCCGAGACTTTGCCGCAGGCCGCGCGCCGCCCGCTGCGTCTTGGGTTGCTGTGGCAAGCCGCCAACGAGCTTGCCCACCACCGGATAGCCCTGATTTCGACCCTGTGCCAAACCCTGACCCTGGCCTGCCTGTTCGCCACATTGTCGTCGATCCAAGGCGTGTTTGCGCAATATTTCCACCGCGCGACCAGCTTTCCGATCTGGTTCACCGTGATTGCGGTCTGTGCGATCAGCGGGTCGTTCGTGAACGCGCGCGTGGTGGTCGGTTTGGGCATGCGCCACGTGTTGGTCGCGACCTACCTCGCGCAAGTGGCGCTGACGCTGGTGGTGCTGGCCGGTTTGGCGAGCGGGGTTTTTGCAGCGGTGGCCTTCCCGACATTCCTGGTCTGGGCGGTTGGACTTTTCGCCATGATGGGCCTGACGATGGGCAATCTGAACGCGCTTGCAATGGAAGACCTCGGCCATATCGCGGGCTTTGCGGCCTCCTTGATGACCGCGATTTCCACCGTCGCTTCGGTGGCTTTGGCGGTGCCGGTCGGCCAGGCGTTCAACGGCACACCCCTACCACTGCTGACCGGGGTGCTGGTGTTTTCGGGATTGGCGCTGGGGTTGATCCTGCTGGTCCGGAAGCCTCCGGCGGGAGTATTTATGCCCAGATGAATTCGCAAGGTGGGGCAAATCAGGGGTAAGGGGGCAGCGGTTTTTCGGGCCGATTTGCGATAAATCATCGGGTGAAGCTCGGGCGTCAAGCCTTGGTCAGTTTGACCTTTTCGGCCAATTCCCTGGCGATGTTGAAGGCACCTTTGATCCGGTCGGCCTCGGATTTCATGTCGCCGATCAGCACGATCTTGTTGCCGGTGATCCGGGCGGCGGCGCCTTGGGCTTTGACAAACTCGACCAGACCCGCAGGATTGGCGAATTTATCGTTGTGAAACTGAATGTTGGCGCCCTTCGGCCCGGCATCCAGCCGCGAAATCCCGGCCATCTTGCACAAAGCCTTGATCCGGACGATCACCATCAGGGTATTGACCTCGCGCGGCACCGGGCCGAACCGGTCGATCAGTTCGGCGGCGAAACCTTCGAGTTCGACCTTGGTGCCAAGGCCGGACAGTCGGCGGTACAGGCCAAGGCGGACGTCGAGGTCGGGGATATAATCCTCGGGGATCATCACCGGGACCGAAAGGTTGATCTGGGGTGACCATGAATCGTCCAACGGCGACAGGCCCTGCAACTCGCCGGATTTGATCTTGGCGATGGTTTCTTCCAGCATCTGTTGGTAAAGCTCGTAGCCTACCTCTTTGATATGACCGGATTGTTCCTCGCCCAACAGGTTGCCGGCGCCGCGCAGGTCAAGGTCGTGGGAAGCAAGCGTGAAGCCCGCGCCGAGATTATCCAAAGACCCCAGCAGGCGCAGGCGTTTGGTTGCTTGCGGGGTCAAGGGCGCGCGGGGTTTGGTGGTGAGGTACGCATAGGCGCGGGTTTTGGAGCGGCCGACCCGGCCACGGATCTGGTAGAGTTGGCCCAAGCCGAACATATCGGCGCGGTGGACGATCATCGTGTTGGCGGTCGGGATATCGAGGCCGGATTCGACAATGGTGGTGGCCAGGAGCACGTCATATTTGCCGTCGTAGAACTGGTTCATCCGGTCATCGAGCGTGCCGGCCGCCAACTGGCCATGCGCCACGCAATAGCTGACTTCGGGGACCTGGGTTTTCAGGAAATCCTCGATCTCGTGCAGATCGGAGATCCGGGGCACCACGTAAAAGCTTTGCCCGCCGCGATAATGTTCCCGCAGCAGGGCCTCGCGGATCGTGATGCTGTCGAATTCGGCGACATAGGTCCGGATCGACAGGCGGTCGACCGGCGGGGTGGCGATGATCGAAAGGTCACGCACGCCGGTCAGCGAAAGTTGCAGGGTGCGCGGGATCGGCGTGGCGGTCAGGGTCAGGACGTGAACCTCGGCCCGCATTTCTTTGAGGCGCTCTTTATGGCTGACGCCGAAGTGCTGTTCTTCATCAATCACCATCAGGCCAAGGCTTTTGAAGCTGACGCCTTTGGCGAGCAAAGCATGGGTGCCGATCACGATATCGACCGAGCCATCGGCCAGACCGGCGCGGGTGGCATTGGCGTCCTTCAGATTAACAAAGCGCGACAACGGCTTGATCGTGATGTTAAATCCGCGAAACCGGTCGGTGAAGCTGCGGTGGTGCTGGCGGGCGAGCAAGGTGGTCGGGCAGATCACAGCGACCTGTTGGCCGGACAAAGCCGCGACAAACGCCGCGCGCATCGCAACCTCGGTCTTGCCAAAGCCGACGTCGCCGACAATCAGGCGGTCCATCGGCGAACCCTTCTCCAGATCGGCCACCACATCGGCGATGGCGGCAAGCTGGTCGTCGGTTTCGGTATAGGGGAAGCGGGCGGCGAACGCCTCCCAGATGCTATGGGGCGCGTCGAGGATCGGGGCATGGCGCAACGCGCGTTCGGCGGCGACCCGCATCAGCTTGTCAGCAATTTCGCGGATGCGCTGTTTGAGTTTCGCCTTCTTGGCCTGCCAAGCGCCGCCGCCCAGCCGGTCAAGCACGCCTTCGTCATGGCCATAGGATGAGAGGAGTTCGATATTCTCCACCGGCAGATAAAGCTTAGCGTTGTCAGCGTATTCCAGGGCGACGCAGGCATGCGGGGCACCCAAGGCGGTGATGGTCTCCAACCCCAGATAGCGGCCTAACCCATGTTCGACATGGACCACCAGATCGCCGATGGTCAGGGTATCGAGCTCGCGCAGGAAGTTGTCGGCCTTGCGCTTGCGGCGCGGTTTGCCGACCATCCGCTCGCCCAAAACGTCTTGTTCGGAGATGACGGTCAGGCCGGGGGCACCAAAGCCCGCCTCCAGCCCCCAGACCATCAGGAACAGAGCGCCGCGCCCATCAGGAACCTCGCGGAAGTCTTTGATTACCTTGATATTTCGGACTTTCTGATCGTCCAGCAGGCCTTTCAGGCGTTCGCGGGCACCTTCGGAATAGCTGGCGATCACCACTTGGCCGGATTTGAGTTCCACATGAAGATAGTCAGCCAAGGCCCCGAAAAGGCTGACGTTTTCCTGTTGGCGTTCGGGGGCGAAGCTGCGACCGATCCGGCCACCTGCATCCAGCACGCCGGGACCGGGCGCTTGGCTCAACGGGGACAGTTGCACGACGCGGTGGCTGGCCAAAGCGGCCTCCCAAGTAGCATCGCTCAGGTACAACAGGTCGGGCGCCGACGGTTTGTAGACTGTGTCGATCCGGCCCTTGGCACTCATCGCGCCGTGCCTTGCGTCGTATTGATCCTCGATCCCCTCCCAGCGGGACAGCCGGGCGGCGGTGATCTGATCGTCGAGCATCACCGAGGCGGCGGGCAGGTAGTCGAAGATCGTCTCCAGCCGCGCGTGGAAAAACGGCAGCCAGTGTTCCATGCCCTGATGCTTGCGACCGGCGCTGACCGCCTCGTACAGCGGGTCATCCGAGCCGCCGGCCCCAAATTCCACCCGGTAGTTCTGGCGAAAGCGGGCGATCGCGGCCTCGTCCAGCAAGACCTCGGACATCGGCGCGAATTCGACCGAGGTCAGCTTTTGGGTGGTGCGTTGGGTGGCGGCATCGAAGCGGCGGATCCCGTCAAGCGTGTCACCGAAGAAGTCCAAGCGCACCGGGCCGCCGCGACCGGGCGGAAAGATATCGACGATGCCGCCGCGCAGGGCATAGTCGCCGGGCTCACTGACCGTCGACACCGGGGTGAAGCCCATGTTGGCGAGAAAACGCTTCAGGCGGGCCTCATCGACCCTATCGCCAACCTGCGCGGCAAAACTGGCGGTTTCCAGCACAGCACGCGCCGGGATCCGCTGGGTAGCGGCGTTCAACGTCGTCAAGAGGATGAAAGGTGCTGACAAGCCCGACGCCAAAGCCGCCAAAGTGGCCATCCGCTGGGCGCTAATCTCGGGATTGGGCGACACGCGGTCATAGGGCAGGCAATCCCAGGCCGGAAAGTCCAGCACAACCACGCCGGGCGACAGGACGGTCAACGCGGTCTTCATCGCCGCCATCCGCCGGTCATCGCGGGCGATGTGGATCACCGATTGCCCGCGCGCCAACTCCCGGCCCAACAGTCGCGCGTCATAGCCTTCGGGCGCGCCGCCCAACAGGATGCGGTCAGCCATGGCTTACCGGGGGATAATGAACTGAAGGTTGACATACATGCCGTAAAGCGAGGTCACCAAGATCGACACCATGCCCAGAACCTGCACCGAGAGCCGGTGCCAGAACAGGCGGCGGAACAAGGCCTCGCCCTGGGCTTCCCCGGCCTCGACCTTGATGGCGACCCGTAACGAAAGGTAGCCCAGCAGGCACAAGGGCAGGAACAGGAACAGCACGGCTTGGGCGAATTCAGACCGATAAACGAAGCCCAAAAGCCCGAGCACCGTCACCAGAAAGCAGACCACCCCGACCAGCCACGGCCCGCGTTCGCGCGAGAAAAACAACATCCGGGCCACGTTGATCCGCACCAGGGTTTCAAGGTCCGCCAGCGCTTGACCGCCCTCCTGCCGGGCGCGCTGCACCATGTCATAGGGCACGCCCAGTACCCAGTGGCTGGCCGACGACCAGATCACGGCCAGCGCAATCCAATACCACAGGTTGGAGAAGGATCGAAGGTCGATCAGTTCGACCATCATCTTGTAGAGGCTCACACGCGGTCCCTTCACAGGTCTTGAGACTTGGGCTATTCCATGTCAGGCAAGGCGCAAACCTGCAAGCCGATTTCGAGGCCCCGATGCGCCCAATCTCTGCGCCCTATCCTGCTGCCCGCTTCCGGCGGTTGCGCAGTTCTGCGCCGCTCAGGGCTTTGGCGCAGGAAAACACCCTGTCGGTCAATGACCTGATCTGGCCGGTGTTTATCTGCGATGGGGTCGGGGTGACCCAAGAGATAGCCTCGATGCCTGGTGTGGTGCGCCGTTCGGTCGATCTGGTGGTCAAGGCGGCGGAGGCGGCGGCAGGCTTGGGGATTCCCGCGATCTGCCTGTTCCCTTACACCCAAGCTGCGGTCAAAACCGCCACCTGCGCGGAGGCCTGGAACCCGGACAACCTGACCAACCGCGCCATTCGGGCGATCAAGGCGGCGGTGCCGCAGATTGCGGTGATGACCGATGTGGCGCTCGACCCGTACAATTCCAACGGCCATGACGGGCTGGTGCGGGACGGCGTGATCCTGAACGATGAAACCGTGGAGTGTCTGGTCAAGATGGCGCTGGCGCAGGCGGAGGCTGGCGCCGATATCCTCGGGCCGTCCGACATGATGGATGGCCGGATTGGGGCGATCCGGCAGGCTTTGGAGGCGGCGGGGCATCAGAATGTCGCGATCCTGTCCTATGCCGCCAAATACGCATCGGCGTTTTATGGCCCGTTCCGCGATGCGGTGGGGGCCAGCAGTGCTTTGAAAGGCGACAAGAAAACCTATCAGATGAACCCGGCCAATGCGGATGAAGCGCTGCGGTTGGTCGAACGTGACCTGTCGGAAGGCGCCGATATGGTGATGGTCAAGCCGGGGATGCCCTATCTGGATATCTGCCGCCGGGTCAAAGACACCTTTGGCGCCCCGACCTATGCCTATCAGGTGTCGGGCGAATACGCGATGATCAAGGCGGCGAGCCTGAACGGCTG
>JAYTQA010000066.1:0-5204 GCA_043746955.1 bacterium
GATCTGCGCGCGTTTGGTGGGGTCGGCATAGATCGCCCGAAAGCCGTTGGCGTTGAGCATGGCGCGCAGCGTGGTCCAGGATTGCCACAACTGCTCGGCGGGAAACGGCGGCGGGATCGGGGTGACGATGGCCCCCATCGCCTCCATCTGGTGCAGCGCCGCTTCGCACAGGCCCAGAATCCCCGGCTCCATCGCATAAGCGCCACCCCAGTCAGCGGCCCAGGCGATGCGTTTGCCGTTCAGGCTGGCACCTTGCAGGGCCGCCACGAAGCAGGCCTTGGGGCGGTCGAACGGCACCTGCGGGTTGGGACCGGCCTGCACCTGCAACAGGCGGGCGAGGTCTTCGATCGTGCGACCCATCGGGCCTGCGGTGGCGAGGGTGGCAAGGAAGGTGTCGGCCTCGGCGGCATCGGCAGGCACCAGACCCCAGGACGGCCGAAAGCCATAGACATTGCAGAACGCGGCGGGGTTGCGCAAGGAGCCCATCATGTCGGAGCCATCGGCGACCGGCACCAGACGGGCGGCCAGCGCTGCCGCCGCACCACCCGACGAGCCGCCCGGCGTGCGCGTCAGGTCATAGGGGTTGCGGGTGGCCCCGAACACCGGGTTGAAAGTGTGACTGCCGTGGCCCCATTCCGGGGTGTTGGTTTTGCCGATAAAGATTGCCCCCGCCGCCCGCATCCGTGCCGCCAGAAGGTCATCCTTTGCCGGCACATGATCCTTGAACAGCGGCGAGCCCCATGTGGTGCGCAAGCCTTTGGTGGCGCACAGGTCTTTGACTGCTAGGGGTATTCCGTGCAGCCAGCCGTGCGGGGATGCATCATCTGCCGCCCGCGCCTCTGTCATCAGATCATCGGGGTCGCGCAGGGCGACGATGGCATTCACGCCGGGGTTCACCGCAGTAATCCGCGCCAGATAAGCCGCCATCACCTCGGACGGGGCCAGTTTGCGCGCGGCAATCAGCCGCGACAGGTCAGATGCCGAATGCTGCCAGATGTCCATTTTAACCTGAGTTTTTCGCCAACCGGGGAACACCGGACCCCGGTTGTGCCCTGATCTGCTGTTTGCCAAATACGCGCGAGCGGGGTCCGGGGAGGACAGATAGCCCTCCCCAGCGGGTTCAGCCAAACTGACCGGGCGGGCCTTACTTCTGCAATTCGGTCCAGATCGCGGTCTGATAGTCCAGCGCTTTGCCGGTGCAGACCGTCTCGAAATGGCCATTGGCCTTGACTTCGGGCGTCAGATTCACCTCTGGCGCGTCTTTCATATCGGCCGGGTAGAAGGCTGCCGATCCGGTGATGCCATTGTTGTAATGGGCAAAACCGGAGATCATCGCAGCGTTTTCCGGGTCCATGATAAAGTTGATGAACAGATAGGCGTTGTCGACGTTCTTGGCGTCGGCCAAGAGCACAACATTGTCCATGAACAGCCCATAACCTTCTTTCGGGAAGCCGAACTTCACGTCCGGGTTGGCCAGACGCGCGCGCAGGCCCGAGCCGTTCCAGTCGACCGTGGCCGAGTAGTCATGGTTGCCCATCTTCTCGATCGTCGAGTAATCCATCGACAGCCATTTCGGCTTGGCTGACAGCAGCACGTCGCGGACCTTCTTCATCACGGCGGGGTCTTCCGAACAGACCTTGCCACCTTCATACATCGTGGCCAGCGCCATCACGTCGGTCATTTCCGGCACCACGTTGATCTTGCCGACCAATTCGGGCGGTGGGTTCAAAAAGATCGCCGAGGTGTTGATGTCGCCCTTGTAATCCTTGGTGTTGACCGACACGCCCACGGTGCCCCACTGCCACGGCACCGACCACGCGCGGCCCATGTCCCATTCGACATTCAGCCATTCAGGCGCGATGTTCTTGTGGTTGGGCAGTTTGGTCAGGTCCAGCTTGGTGATCAGGCCCTTGTCGGCATAAACCTTGACGAACCCGGCAGAGGGCACCGCAAGGTCAAAGCCCGCAGCGCCCGCCTCGATCTTGGCCAGTGCGGTGTCGTTGCTGTCATAGTCGGTGATGGTGACTTTGACTTTATAGGCATCCTCGAACTTCTTGATCATCTCAGGCGAGGTATAGTTGCCCCAGTTGTACAGGTTCAGAACACCATCGGCATAAGCGGCAGAGCCTGCCAGTACCACGGCTACGGCGGTCAGGGTTTTCAGCATCGGTTTCTCCTCTGTTGTGCCCCACGTTTGGCGGGGTCATTTTCGATTGCGGTTGACCAGATAGAACAGGCTGAGCAGCACCAAAGTCAGCGCCAGCAGAGCGCTGGAGATCGCGTTGACATCGGGCTTCATCGCCCGACGCAATTGACCTAGCATATAGGTCGGCAGGGTGTCTTGTCCCGGCGATTTGATGAATTCGGTGATCACCACATCGTCAAGCGAGGTGACAAAGCCCAGCATCGCCCCGGCGAAGATGCCGGGCATCAACAGGGGCAGCGTCACCCGGCGGAAGGTCTGCCAGCGGTCGGCGTAAAGATCGGCGGCTGCGGTTTCCAGCGTCAGGTCCATGCCCTCCAGCCGGGCACGGATCGGCAGATAGGCGAACGGGATGCAGAAAGCGGCATGGCTCAGGATCAGATAGCCTAACCCGGTGTAGCCGGTGGCCTTTTTGATCGCGGCGGTGACCAGCAGCAGGGCGACGGCGGTCACAATCTCTGGCACCATCAGGGGTTGGTTGATCATCACATAGATGAAGGTTTCGCCCTTGAACGACGCCCGCCGGGTGGTGCCCAAGGCGGCCATGGTGGCCAGCAGGGTCGACAGGATCGCGGCAGAGAAGGCCACCTGCAACGATACGATGGTGGCCGATTTCACCTCGGCATTGTCCCAGGCGAGGCGGTACCAGTCGAGCGAGAAGCCCTCCCATGTCGACGGGCTGGATCCTGCGTTGAAGGAAAACACCACCAGCGTCAGGATCGGCGCGTAAAGTGCTACGAACACCACTATGGCGATGGTCGAAAAGCCGGGCAGGTCGGTGATGGCAAAACGGCGGTCAGCCATTCTTGGCCCTCCCGCTGATGGTGCGGACGTAAGCCAGCAAAGCGATGGTGACGATGACCAAGAGGGCCATCGACAGCGAGGAACCTAACGGCCAGTTGCGGCCCTGACCGAATTGCAGCTCGATGAAGTTGCCGACCATCATGTTCTTGCCGCCGCCCAAGATGCGCGGGGTCACGTAAGCCCCAAGGCAGGGCACGAACACGAGGATCGAGCCTGCGACAATGCCGGGCCGGGTGATCGGCAGGATGATCCGGCGCAGGACTTGGCCGCGGGTGGCGTACAGGTCATAACCCGCCTCCAGCAGCTTCATGTCAAAGCGGTCGATCGTGGCGTAGAGCGGCAGGACCATCAGCGGAAGATAGACGTAGACCATGCCGATCAGAAGTGCGGTGTCGGTGTAGGTCAGCTGGATCGGTGTGGCGATGACGCCCAGCTTCAAGAGCAGCGTGTTCATCACGCCTTCGTTGCGGATGATCTGGTTGATGGCGAATGTGCGGATCAACAGGTTGGTCCAGAACGGGATGGTGATCAGGAATAACCAGCCGGAGCGGGCCGCGGGCGACCGGGTGGCGATGAACCAAGCAGTTGGAAAGCCTACCAGAAAGGTCAGAACGGTGGTCACAAAGCTGAGTTTGATTGAGCGGATGAAGATGGTCATGTTGCCGTCGGCCAGTTGCAGCTGATCCGAAAAGATGTCCTTGCTGAACAGGATGCCGATCCAGCCATCCCAGCTGAAATGCCATTCGATGTTGCCGTATTGGCCGGGGGTCAGGAAGGAATAGACCAGCACGATGGTCAAGGGGCCGACCGCTGCCAATGTCAGCAGCACCAGCGCCGGGGTCGATAAAAGCCATCCGGCGCGGGAGGTGCGGGCAATTTGCGCCTGCTCGGCGGGGCTCATCCTAATCCTCCAGCACTTGGAGCGCGCCGGGCATGAAGCGCAGGCCAACCGATTGACCCTGCGCCAGACCCTGTTCGCCGGTGGCGGGGCTTTGCAGGCGGGCCACGACTTCCGCGCCACCCTGCAGGGCCATGTGACAATGGGTGTCGGTGCCGAAATACACCAGGTTGGTGACCTTGGCGGGGATCGCGTCGGGTTCGTGGGCATCCACCAGGCGGACCTGTTCGGGCCGCACAGTCAGGGTGACCCGGGTAGCCTGTGAGGCGGGGGCCGCGACCCTGATGCCGCAATCGAGCCGGTAGCCATCGCCATCGCGGCTGGCGGGCAGAAAGTTCGTCTCACCGATGAAGGAGGCGACAAAACGGTTCACTGGGCGGTTGTAGATATCCTTCGGGCTGCCCACCTGTTGCAACTTGCCCGCCGACATCACGCCGATCCGGTCGGACATGGTCAGGGCTTCTTCCTGATCATGGGTCACGAACACAAAAGTGATGCCGGTTTCCAGTTGCAAACGCTTCAGTTCCAGCTGCATTTCCTTGCGCAGTTTCAGGTCGAGCGCGGACAGCGGTTCATCCAGCAGCAGCACTTTGGGGGCCGGGGCCAAGGCGCGGGCGAGGGCCACCCGCTGTTGTTGACCGCCCGAAAGCTGGCTGGTCTTGCGGTCGGCCATCGGCTCCATCTTCACCAGGGCCAGCATTTTGGCGGTGGTGGCCGCAACTTCGGCCTTGGGACGCCCCATCATTTCAAGACCAAAGCCAATGTTCTGCGCGACGGTCAGGTGGGGGAACAGGGCATAGCTTTGAAACACCGTATTCACCGGGCGCTTGTTGGGCGGCAGATCGGTGATGTCGGTGCCTTCGAGCAGGATCGTGCCAGCCGAGGGCATCTCGAACCCGGCGATCAGGCGCAGCAGCGTGGTCTTGCCGCAGCCGGACGGACCGAGCAGGGTGAAGAACTCGCCCTTGACGATCTGCACCGACACATCGTCCAGCGCGCGCACAGCACTGTCGGCGTGGCCAAAGGCTTTCACGATATGGCGGGCCTCGACGGCGTTGGCTTGGGTCACCGCGCACTCCTCGGTTGTTTTGATCATAGTGCGCGGCGGATTTTGCCAGTTGCAAATGATTCTTTCCTGTCAGGCAACATGCGGTGGGCGGCGTGCAGCCCAAGGTTGTGCCAATTCCAGTTCGGCACATAAAGCGATTAAGTCTTCATCGCAGCCATAGGGTGCGGCGAGGTGGATGCCGATCGGAAGCCGATCTTTTGACATCGCCAAGGGCAGGGAAGCGGCAGGTT
>JAYTQA010000067.1:0-5179 GCA_043746955.1 bacterium
TCCTGCGGCATCGTCAAACCTTTCCAGGTCGGGCACCCGGCGCTAACTGTCAGACTCGGTAGCAAAGCGGCGTCGCGTCTTACTTGCCGGCACCCTGACCCAGAACAAGTTAACGCCGTGTTAACCCGGACCGCCCTGCCGCGCGAAAAGCGCAGTTTTCCCCATGAGAATTTGTCGGGTCTGCGCGCGCCCGCAGGGTTCCACCGGTGCGGCAAGGGTCAAACTGCGATCAAACCCGCCAGTTTCGCCGGTTCCAGTGGATTGGCAACTGATGGAACCCGTAACCCTCGACCCCGTGCAGCGCCACCGGCTTGCCATAGGACAACCGAAACCACCGCGATATCCGCGCCATCTGGGCTTCGATCACCAAAAACGCCCCGACCCAGCAAGCACCCCCATGGCTGCAACCGGCTAGTCCGCAAAAAACCATGTCCGGCAAGCTAAACTGGCGGGCCGGAGGCTGGCCGCCAATGGGTCGCACGACTGTCACGCCGATGCCGCGAGACCGCCACAAATTCCCGCCATACCGATCCCACTGATCGCAGGCGCCGGGCCGGCGGGTTGTAGCCCCCACCAAGCTCGCCAGCCCGGTGCCTGCCCTTAAGAAGGCCCTCATCAGATAGATGGGGGCCTTGGTATTTGGGGGGGCAGGGGTTGGATCGGCATTTTGGCTTTGGGCCTTACAAAAACCCGGCCGCCAGCGTCACGATCCCGGTTTCAACGCCCCGCCAGTTCTTTTGCACCGCATCCAGCCGCTTTTTGGCATAGGGGTGGGCTGCCTCCAAAGCGCCCAGCCGGATCAGCAAAGCTGTGATGACGGCATCCGATGCCCGGTAGCCGCCATCGACGATCTTTACCGCGATCCCGCGCTTCAATTCGGGCAGGATCGCCACATGCACCGCCTCGGCCCCACCTTTGATCGTGACCTTGCCATCTGTAGCCCGCATCAATTCGGTATCGGTGGAGGTATCGCCCGCGACCAGTTCGGGATATTTCGCCATCATCCGGGTCAGCCGGAACATCGCGCGGTCGCGCCGGTCGCCAGCCCCGGTGGCCCCGGCAAATCGTCCCATCGCCCGGGCCAACCCATGCACCGTGGTGGCAAAGTTCGGCGCAGAGCAACCATCGACGCCCCAACCGGGGCTATTCTGCCCGGTCACCTCCTCAAACCCCTGTTTGATCATCACCTGCAACGGGTGATCGTGCTCCACATAGTCCGGCCCGCCCCTGATGTGACGGTTCATCGTCAGGAAGCCCGAATGTTTACCCGAACAGTTGTTGTGATACTGGCACGGGGCCTCGCCAGCCCGGATCAGCCGGTCGCGTTCGATCCTGTCAGACGGTTCATGCGACCCGCAACGCAGATCCCTTTCGCCCATCCCAAGGCCCTCAAGCCAGGACGAAGCCATTTTCACATGCAACGCCTGGCCCCGATGGCTGGCGCAGGCAAAGGCCAGATGCGCCTCGGTCAAGCCCGCCGCATCGGCAGCCCCGCTTTCCACCAAGGGCAAAGCCTGAATCATCTTGCACGAAGACCTCGGAAAGATCACCTGATCGGGGTCGCCCCAAGCCTCGACAATCTCGCCCTTCTCGTCGCAGATGACGGCGTGACCGCCATGAAAGCTTTCCAAAAGCCCGCCGCGCCAGACCTCGACCATGGTTTGCGGCCCACGATTTGTCTCTGCCATGTGATTCCCCTCACGTTTCAGCGAAAAGCTGCCCATAGGGCTTTCGCCAAAGTGTCATTGTCGGCTAGATATGGGATATCGGGTGAACATGCCCCGCGCCACAGGAAAAACCCCGCGTCAAAGGGTTCCGGGCAGAGGCTTCTGGAGGCTAAGAATATGACAAACGGGTTGGGTCGTGCCGCACTTGGCGCAGCATTGGTTCTGACGGCAGGGATGTTTGCGGCGATGGCTCAGGCGCAGACGGCCCCTGCCACCTCTGACAAACTGGTGGCCACCAAAACCGCTTGGAGTGTATTTGCCGACACCAGCCCGAAGGAATGCTGGGGCGTCTCCAAAGCAAAGGAAAGTGTGAACTCCCGCGACGGCAAGCCGGTAACGGTCAAGCGCAGCGACGTGCTGCTGTTCGTGACCTTTCGTCCGGGTCAGGCCGGGGGGGAGACTTCGTTCACCGGCGGTTACGCGTTTGCCGACAAATCCAACGTCGATGTGACGATCAATGGGGCCACCTTCCAGATGACGACCAAAGGCGAATGGGCTTGGGCCGCAACCCCGGACGACGATGCCAAGCTGATGGCTGCCCTGCAAAAGGGCACTGACGCCACCCTGACCGCCCATTCCCTCAAGGGCACCCAGACCAAGGACACCTTCAGCCTGTCCGGCTTTTCCGCAGCGATGGCAGAAGCCGCGAGCCGGTGTAAGTAAAGCCCGCGCGGACCGGCCGGACGTTTGGTCCTCCCGTTTCAGAACAGGTAAAAGACCGACGCGGTAAACCCGACAACGCCACCGCAAACTGCGCCACCCCAAACTGCGCCACCCCAAACTGCGCCTTTGCATCCGGGCCTGACCGATCGGGGTTGATATAAAGCCCTACCGCTGGCGGTTTTGAGATTGCCATCGCCATCAGCCAGAATGTGGCCGAGGACCTGGGGCAGATCTAGAACCACGCCATACCCACCCACGCCAAAAAACTCTGAAATTGACCCCAAGACCACCGAAGCACCATGCCACCCCGGGCCAGCCTTCAGCCAATTATCGCCGGGATTGCCGCAAATCGGATCATCACCGGCATTGGTCGAAATGTCCCTGCCAAGCGCCGAGCCAATTTATGACCGCCGCGCCGCTGTTTTCTTTTCCGCACGCATGCCTTATACGCACCGCTTCAGGAGCCAAAGCCATGACCGCCGCCATCACCCAAGACGTGCTGACCCTCCCGCGCAAACTGGTGGCGGGCGGCAAGATCAACATCATCGGCCTGACGCGCGACCAGTTGCGCGCCGCGTTGATTGCCGCCGGCACCCCGGAAAAGCAGGCGGGGATGCGGGTCGGGCAGGTCTGGCAGTGGGTTTACTACTGGGGCCTGCGCGACTTTATGGCGATGAGCAACCTTGCCAAAGACTACCGCCAGCTTCTGACCGACACTTTCTGCATCGCGCTGCCAGAAGTTGTCAGCGGTCAACTTTCCACCGATGGCACCCGCAAATACCTCGTCCGCATCGCCGGCGGGCATGAAGTTGAAGTGGTCTATATCCCCGAAACCGACCGGGGGACATTGTGCATCTCCAGCCAGGTCGGCTGCACGCTGACCTGTTCGTTCTGCCACACCGGCACCCAAAAGCTGGTGCGCAACCTGACGCCTGCTGAAATCGTCGGCCAAGTCATGCTCGCCCGCGATGATCTGGGCGAATGGCCGGTCAAGGGGCAGCCCAAGCCGGAACTGCGGCTGATCTCGAACGTTGTGCTGATGGGCATGGGCGAGCCGCTCTATAACTTCGAAAACGTCCGTGATGCGATGAAGATCGTGATGGATGACGAGGGCATCGGGTTGGGCCGCAGGCGGATCACTCTGTCCACCAGCGGTGTGGTGCCGGAAATTGCCCGCACCGCCACCGAAATCGGCTGCCTGCTGGCGGTCAGCTTTCACGCCACGACCGATGAGGTGCGCGACCGTCTGGTCCCGATCAACAAAAAGTGGAACATCGCCACCCTGCTGGAGGCATTGCGCGCTTATCCCGGCCTGTCAAATTCCGAACGGATCACGTTTGAATATGTCATGCTGGACGGGGTCAACGACACCAAGGAAGACGCGCACCGCCTGGTCGAACTGCTGCAAGGCATCCCGGCCAAGGTGAACCTGATCCCGTTCAACGAATGGCCCGGCGCGCCCTATAAACGGTCGTCCGGCAACCGCATCCATGCCTTTGCCGACATCATCCACAACGCCGGGTATGCCTCGCCCATTCGCACGCCACGCGGTGAAGATATCATGGCCGCCTGCGGACAGTTAAAATCCGCATCAGAAAAGCTGCGGAAATCAGCAGCCAAGGCTGCAACCCCTGCGGAATGAGCTTTCCAGACCCTGCGGAAAAGTCCATTGTCGCAGGCACCGCCGGGCAACACTCCGGCCCCTTCAGCGTGAAAGCCGAACCTTGAGGCCAGCCTGCCCTGTTTGCCTTCACAAAGGCCCACTTCACAAAGGCCCACTTGATGACATCTGACGCGAACGCTGCACAGGCACGGCAAGAAAATGCCAGAGCTTGGGTGCTGAAACTGTCGCGCTACCGCGAGCCTTCAACCGGCCGCAGCCTGTTCGAGCTTTTGGTGACGCTGGTGCCCTTTGTGATGCTCTGGGTGCTGGCCTGGGCCGCGATGCAAATCTCGCCTTGGCTCTCGCTGGCGATTGCCATCCTGAACGGCGGCTTTCTGGTGCGGATCTTCATCATTCAGCACGATTGCGGCCATGCGTCCTACTTCCGCAACCGGACCGTGTCAGACTGGCTCGGCCGCGCCCTGGGTGTGCTGACTCTGACGCCCTATGATGTGTGGAGGCGCACCCATGCCATCCACCACGCCCATCACGGCGATCTGGACCGGCGCGGGATTGGCGATGTGCTGACCCTGACCGTGGCCGAATACCGGGCACGCGGCTGGTTTGGGCGGCTGATCTACCGGCTATACCGGCACCCGTTGGTTTTGTTCGTTCTGGGGCCGGCGTATATGTTCATCCTGCACAACCGCCTGCCGTTTGGCCTGATGAAATCCGGCTGGCGCTATTGGACATCGGCCATGGGCACCAACGCGCTGATTGCCATGGTGGTCGGGCTGATCCTGTGGCTGGGCGGGCTGATGCCATTGCTGCTGATCTATATTCCGACGTCAGTGATCGGCGCGACAATCGGCGTCTGGCTGTTCTATGTGCAGCACCAGTTCGAAAAGACCCAATGGGCCAAGGAGCCGGACTGGCAGATTCACGATGCCGCACTGGAGGGATCATCCCACTACCAACTGCCCGCGCCGCTGCAATGGATGACCGGCAACATCGGCGTGCACCACGTCCACCATCTCTACAGCCGCATCCCGTTTTACCGCCTGACCGAGGTGTTGCGCGACCACGCCGCTTTGGCCCAAGCGCAAAAGTTGACGATCCGGCAAAGCCTCGCCTGCGTGAAGCTGAAACTGTGGGATGAGAGAACCCAAAAGCTGATGAGCTTCCG
>JAYTQA010000068.1:0-5165 GCA_043746955.1 bacterium
CCGGCCATTTTTGCCAGCCCGAACCGGGCTGCTACGTCCTTGGGCAAGCCTACTTCCTTGAAAATCTCGATGCTTTCGCCCGCGCTCATCACCTTCAGATTTGGGCGCAGATGCGCCAAGGCCGAGCGCGCCGCCGCCATCTGATCCAGTGGCACCTCCAGCACGGCATGGGTGTCCTTGATCCGCATCAGCACCGGCTGGCCGATTGCGCTATGCAGATCGGCGTCCAGATCGGCGAAGTCGCGGCCCGGATCGGACGATTGCACGGTAATTTTCGCCCGGCCTTCGCCCGCGCCCGAGTAAATCGCGATCCCAGCCGAGTCCGGCCCGCGGTCTGACATGGTGATCAGCATATCGGTCAGCATCGCACCCAGTTCAGGCTCAAGGCGCGCGTCCTTCAGGAACAGCCCGACGATGCCACACATGGTGAGTCTCCTCCAAAGTTTCCCTGACGCTAGCACCGAAGCTTTGTCGGTTCAACTGTCAGGAAACTTTTTTGACCGGCGAGCAAGCCCCCCGATCGAGCCGCCGCTTTTTGGCTGCAAAAAGAGATATCTTGACAGAATGTCCCAGCGGGCGTTTCCTGAAAGACAACAAAATTGCCGGGTGGAGAAACGGGTGCCAGGGCCAGCCCGTCCGGCGCAAGGCCAAAGGGAGCGAACATGCCAGACTTGGAGACACGCATTCAAGCCATGCACCGCAGCGACACCAGGGTCGCCTGGGGTTTCGTGGCCGGCCTGTGGTTGGCGATCATCTTCGTGGCGGCGGCCACCTGGAACCTTGCGCCCAACAGCACCGCCCGGATTTTGCTGCTGATCGCCGGGGCGGTCATTCTGGTGTTCAACACCGCCGCCATTCTCGCCATGCTGCGCCACTACCGCGAGGACCGCGATTTCATGTATGGGCTGGACATCAAGTTTCTCGATGCCGCCCGGGCCGCCCGGGCCGCCCGGGCCGCGAGGACATAGAATGGCCAACTATATCCCGCCCAAACAAAGCAAAGTGAGCCAGCTGTTTGACGTGTTGGTGCTGTTGGCCCTGACCTTTGGCGCGCTCTACATCCCACTGTTCATGGGCCTGGCCGGCGGCTCCAAAAAAGTGCCCGAAGGTGCTGGCACGACCTGGGAGGCCATGGGCCAGAACCCCACCGAGATTGCGCAGTTCAAGGCGCTTGGCATCACCGACCCCGCTGCCGTGTCAGACATCATCAATGCCCGCTACGACTACAACTTCTCGATCTTGGCGCTGGCAGCGATGGTGGTCATCATCATCGCCTATTACGTCCTGATGCTGAAATTTTCAGAAACCGAATACCGCGAAGTCATCGCGGAAAAATTCGACAAGTGAGGGCGCGATGAGCATCTGGAATTACGCGGAATATGCGGCCTGGGCGCTGTCAGCGGTGTTCGGGATCTACATGGTGGTCGACTGGCTGAAGACCGATCAGACCTATTCCGAAGAGGTTCTGACCTCGTCGCGCGAGGGCGAACTGGAAGCGATGACCGAAGCGCATGGAGGTCATCATGGCGGAGTTTGACATCACCTCGCAGGAAATCGACGGCATGGGGCCGCATGGCACCAAAGTCGGCCTGCTGCGCGTGCTGGGACCGGCCCATATCTGGGCGCTCGGCGTCGGAATCGTGCTGGTCGGCGAGTATATGGGTTGGAACTTTGCGGTCGGCAAAGGCGGTGCCTATGCGGCGCTGATCGCCTGCTGGTTCGCGGGCATCCTCTATACCTGTGTGGCGATGATTGACTCGGAGGTGACCTCGACGGTTGCGGCCGCAGGCGGGCAGTATACCCAAGCCAAACATATCATCGGGCCTCTGATGGCGTTCAACGTCGGCCTCTATCTGGTCTTTGCCTATACGATGCTGGAGGCGGCCAATGCCATCACCGCCGGTTATCTGATCTCCGAGGTGGCGACCCTGTCGGGCTATACCGGTGCGCTCGACCAGCGGCCGTTCATCGTGCTGTCGATCATGTTTCTGGCATGGCTGAACTATCGCGGGGTGCTGGCGACCTTGACCTTCAACCTCGTCATCACCGCGATTGCCTTCGCGGCGATCCTGATCCTGTTTGTGGCCACCAGCGGGATCATCGGCCCTTCGATGATGCACCACGCCGAGCTGATGTCTGGTCCTGCAGCCCTGCCCTATGGCTGGATCGGCGTTCTGGCCGCGATGCATTTTGGCCTTTGGTACTATCTTGGCATCGAGGGCACGACCCAGGCCGCCGAAGAGGTCCGCTCACCGGCCCGCGCTTTGCCGTTTGGCACCCTGGCCGGCATCATGACCCTGCTGATTGCGGCCAGCCTGACCTGGTACATCTGCGTCGGCCTGATCCCGTGGGAGTATCTGGGCGATGGCGTGAACGGCTCGGTGGCTCCGCTGTTTGACGCGGCCCGGCTGACCGGATCATCGCCTCTGGTCTGGCTGCTGGGCATCGGCACTTTGTTCGCCACCCTCGCCTCGGCCAACGGCTGCATCAACGACGCCTCGCGGGCCTGGTTCGCCATGGGCCGCGACAAGTATTTGCCGGGCTGGTTTGGCGCGGTGCACCCTAAGTTCCGCACCCCCTACCGGTCGATCATCTTTCTGGTGCCGATCGCTCTGGCCTTCGCACTGAAGGCGCCGTTGGATCAGGTGGTGACCTTCTCGATCCTGTCCGGCCTCTTGGAATATACTTTCATGCCGCTCAACATGATCATGTTCCGCAACAAATGGCCAATGGGGTCGATCAAACGCGGTTACGAACATCCGTTCCACCCGCTGCCGTCCGTCGTGCTGCTGAGCCTGTGCGCGATCACCTTCTTTGCGGTCTTCCTTGGCTATGGCACCCAACTGGTGGCGATGATCGCGTTCTACATCGTGGCCTCGCTGTGGTTCCACTTCTGGCGCTACCGGTTCGTCAGCCGGGCCGCCCAGTTCACCATGCCGTGGCCGCGCCCAAAGGGGTACTAGAGCATGATGGCGTTTGATAGAACCATCGTCATGCTCAGGGCTCTCAATGGTCGCGTGATTGTCGCGGAAAACCGGATGCCACTTTTCCGCATCACGCTTTAAAGCCCGCGCCTTGCCCGCCTGTGGACCAAGTGCGCCCCGCAAACCCGGTTGAACCCCGCCCGCTTGCCGCCTATCATCGCCCGATGTTCACCATCGAGCACGACTTTGACGCCACCGTGATCACCCTGGTTGACGAGGGTGCCGCCCCTTTGGCCGAAGATGTGATCGTGGAGGCCTATGAGGATTGCATCATCCTCGAACAACTGGATGCCGAAACCGACCTGCCCCTGCGGATCACCCTGTCGATCCGCCAGGCCAACGACCTCGCCGCCGCTTTGAACCTGCCGGAGGGGATTTACCGCCTGAAGTGAGCCCGCCCGCAATCCTTCACCCGCAGCCCCTGATCCGCAGCCCCGCCTCCGCAGTCCCGCCTCCGCAGCCCCGCCTCCGCAGCGCCTCGCCCGCTTTGCCTCCGCAGCAGTCCCGCCTGCGCAGCCCCGCCTCCGCAGTCCCTCCTCCGCAGTCCCTCCTCCGCAGTCCCTCCTCCACAGCCCCGCCTCCGCAGCCCCTCCTCCGCAGCGCCTCGCCCGCTTTGCCTCCGCAGCAGTCGCACAACTGCAGTTGCTTACCTTCAGTCCCTGATCCGCAATCCCTCCCCTCAAGGCGTTTCTCCGCAGTCCAAACTCCGCAATGCCTGATTGGCGGTCCCTTGATCGAAGGCCACCCAATCGGCGCCCCGACCGACTGCCGCTGCGACCTGCGCGCCGCCATTTTGCCCGCCCCTGAAATACCCCCAGCGGGTCGGCGCAAACGGACTGGTGGGAGAACGTCGGCAAAGAGCGCGGCTGCGTTACGGGTCTTGGCAGCATCTCTGGAAGGCGGGTCCGGACGGCTGGTCTTGGCGACCGGTCCGGACGGCCACTCCGAACCTCGCCTCCAGCCAGCGCCGTCCATCGTCGCTTTGGGTCACCGCGTAGCGCTATCCGGTCACATCGGCTTTGCCCGCACCAAACGCCAGATCGGGCCGGTCAAGCCGGTCGCGCAACAGCGCGCGCAGGTGATCCAGCCGCACCTCGCCCGCCGCTTCGGCCAAGGCGGTGTCATGCGCCAGATGGGCCACGCCCCGGACAAAACCCGCGACATAGGCGCAGCCGTCGGCGTCCAGCGTGCCATCGTCCAGCCGGTCCCCGGCGTCCAGGAGCGCCGCCGCATAGGCCAGATCGTCGCGCAAGGCCAGCCCGTCCGGCACCAGCGCCGCCTCGCCCGCCAGGGTCATGTGGTCGGCATGGTGGGGCAAATGCCGCTTCAGGAGCGCATGAAACGCCGCAAAACTCTCCACCGGTTTGTCGACAAAACCGTCGGCCCCGGCAGCCATCGCCCCGGCCCGCCCGCTCGCATCGCCCGACATGCCCAACACCACCACCCGCGGCCGGCGCGCGACCATCTCGGCAATCAGCGCCTCGCCCCGGCCATCGGGCAGACCAAGATCGACAATCACCACATCGGGCCGGTAAAGTTTCAGATGCGACGCCGCCGCCTGCAGCGATTCGGCCCGCCGCAACCGCGCGCCCAACCGGCGACACATCAGCCGCAGCGCCTCCGAGGCGAACCGGCTGTCCTCGACAGCAAGCACGGTAACCCCCCGCAAAGGCAGGTCATTCAGCATCATCCCGGCAGGTGCGCCGCCGCCCATACCGGGGCTTGGCATCTGGGGCAGATCCACGGTCAGGCTGGGCGGCATGGGGCTCTCCGATGACAGGACGCAGGACAAGGCGGGCAGTACCAGCCTCAATTGAGCACAATATCCCTAAGGGTCGGTTAACGCAGCCTTGCCGAGCCCAACCCAACCGCGCATAACCAGCGTGGGTTCATCGCCCGTGCAAAACCAACGCCACCAAACCAGACGCGCATCACCACCAGCCCGAACCAACTGCGCATCACCAACTGCACTTAACCAACTGCGCTTAACCACCTGCGCATCACCGCCAGCCCAAACCACCAGCACTTCAGCACCAGCCCAAACCACCCCCGCATCACCACCAGCACTTCACCACCAGCCCAAACTACCCCGCATCACCACCAGCCCTAACCAACCGCCCCCACCCGGACCTCCCGCCATGATCGGCCGCCTCAACCACATAGCCATCGCGGTGCCGGACC
>JAYTQA010000069.1:0-1924 GCA_043746955.1 bacterium
TGTTCCGTCGCGCCGGGGATAGGTCAACCCCGCACGACATAATCACGTGTCAAAGGTCTGTCATGCGCCGTTTTGCCCTTGCCCTCGCCTTGATCGCCACCCCCGCCTTCGCCGGTGGTCTGGGGGATATGACCCCGGCGGAGCGCGACGCCTTCCGGGCCGAGGTCCGGCAATACCTGCTTGATAACCCCGAGGTGATCAACCAAGCCATGGCCGTCCTGAAAGACCGTCAGGACCAGGCGGCCGCCGAGGCCGATACCCAAGCCCTTGTCGCCGCCCATGATGCCGTCTTCAACGACCCCAATTCCTGGGTCGGCGGCAACCCGGATGGCAACATCACCGTGGTTGAATTCATGGATTACCGCTGTACCTACTGCCGCAAGGGCTATGAGGAAGTAGCGGATCTGGTCAAGACCGACGGCAATATCCGCTTCATTGTCAAAGAGTTCCCGATACTCGGCGACGATTCCTCGACCTCGGCCAAATTCGCGATTGCGGTCCGGATGCTGCATGGCGACGCGGCCTATCTTGCGGTCCATCAGGCGCTGATCACCCTGCGCGGGGTGCCGGATCCCGAAACCCTGTCGCGGCTGGCCCATACGCTTGGCTATGACCCGGCGCCGATTCTGGCCAAAATGGCCTCGTCCGAGGTGAGCGCCGTCCTTCAGGCGAATTACGCGCTGGCGGTCAAACTGAAGATCGACGCCACCCCGACCTTCGTGATCGACACCAAAATGCTGCGCGGGTATGTGCCAGAAGACGGCATGAAACAATTGGTGGCAGCAGCGCGGGCAGGCTGAGGTCACAAATTTTCAGCGAAAATTCAAAAGGATGCGAGTTTTCTGCGAAAACTCCGCCAAACCTGATTTTTCGCAGATAAAATCGTCGATTCAGATTTTTCGCAGAAAAATCGTGGGAATTTAAGGCTTTTCGCCCCGCATCTTATCGCCCACGCCGTCATGACCGCCCAAAACCCGCTCGGGCGCATCCTCCCACCAATCGTCCCGCAGCGGCTTGCGTTCAAGGTTCACCGGATAAACGATCCGGTTGTCGGCGCGGTCCCGGTCGCCCACGACCAGCAACTCCACGTCCGTCTCGCTGTTGTTGATGAACGTATGCGCCAGCCCGTCACCCGCCTTGAAGCCCACACCGTCGCCCGGACGCAGGCGGTGCAAATGCCCGTCCAGCCAGACGTCCGGGGTGCCCGTGATGACATAGATGAACTCGTCCTCGGTCTTTTCGGCATGGGGAAACGAGGTACGCGCACCGGGGATCAGACGCTGGTGGTGAATCCCCAACCGGCTGAGCCTGAAATGATGGCCAAAGGCCGCATTAAACCCCATCGGCTCGTCGTGGTGGTCATACGCCCACGGCTTCTTGGCTTCAATCGCGGTCCAATGGACGATTGCAGGGTGGTCCGCCATTCAAGCCTCCGTCAATGCGGCGTCACCGGCGGCCAGTTCTGCGGCGGCCAGTTCTGTGGCGGCCAGTTCAGCAGCCTCCCGTTCAGCGGCCTCCAGTTCAGCGGCCTTTTTCTCGACCAGGTCAACAATATGATCGACCATCCCGGCATTGCCCATCGTGTGGCTTTGCTTGCCTGCGAGGTAGACCATCCCCTTGCCCGCGCCCCCGCCGGTAAACCCGATGTCGGTCATCAAAGCCTCGCCCGGCCCGTTGACCACACAACCGATGATCGACAGGCTCATCGAGGTGGTGATATGCGCCAGCCGCTCCTCCAGCTCCTGCACCGTCTGGATCACGTCAAACCCTTGCCGCGCGCAACTGGGGCACGAGATGATCGTCACCCCCCGATGCCGCAGACCCAGGCTTTTGAGGATTTCAAAGCCGACCTTGACCTCTTCCACCGGATCGGCGGAAAGACTGACCCGGACCGTGTCGCCAATCCCCATCCACAACAGATAGC
>JAYTQA010000070.1:0-1923 GCA_043746955.1 bacterium
CGGCTGTCCGACATCTACGGCTTTCGGATCATCTGCCTGAATGTCGGCGATTGTTACCGGATCCTCGGGGCGATCCACCAACGCTGGCGCGCCGTGCCGGGCCGGTTCAAGGATTATATCAGCCAGCCGAAGTCGAACGGCTACCGCTCGATCCACACCTCGGTTTCAGGCCGCGAGGGCCAGCGCGTCGAGGTTCAGATTCGCACCCGCGAAATGCACGAAGTGGCCGAAGCAGGTGTTGCCGCCCATTGGTCGTACCGTGAAGGTGTGCGCGCCAAGAACCCGTTCGCGGTCGACCCCGGCAAGTGGATCACCCAGTTGACCGAACGCCTGAACGACGGCGATCAGGATGAATTCCTCGAAATTGTGAAGCTGGAGATGTATTCCGATCAGGTGTTCTGCTTCACCCCCAAGGGCGATGTGGTGCAACTGCCGCGCGGGGCCACCCCCTTGGATTACGCCTATGCGATCCACACCAGAATCGGCAATTCCTGCGTCTCCGCCAAGATCGACGGCATTCGGGTGCCGCTCTGGACCCGGCTGAAAAACGGCCAGTCGATCGAGATTATCACCGCCGAAGGCCAGCACCCGCAATCGTCGTGGATCGACATTGTGACGACCGGTCGCGCCAAAGCCGCGATCCGCCGCAGCTTGCGCGAAGAAGACCGGGGCCGTTTTGTGAAACTGGGTCAGGAACTCGCCCGCGCCGCCTTTGACCATGTCGGCCGCAAAGCCACCGACAAGGCGCTGCGCACCGCCGCCAAGATGCTCGGGCTGGCGGATGAGAATGACGTGCTGGCCCGCCTCGGCTCTGCGGAACTGACCGCCCGCAAAGTGCTGGAAACCCTGTATCCCGAACTGTCGACCTCGGCCGCCGATGAGGTTGACGCGCGGCGCCCGGTGATTGGCCTGGGCGCGGACCAGACCTTCAAACGCGCGCAATGCTGCCAGCCGGTGCCGGGTGAACGGATCGTCGGCATCACCTATCCCGGCCGCGGCGTCATCGTCCACGCGATCGACTGCCCGGCATTGGAGGAACTGGAGGAGCAACCCGCGCGCTGGGTCGATCTGCACTGGCAATCCGGCCGCCACGCGCCGGCCTATTCGGTCACGCTTGACGTGGCGATTTCCAACGACGCCGGCGTGTTGGGCCGGATCTGCACCGCGATTGGCGAGCAGAAGGCCAATATCTCGGACTTGAAATTCACCGAAAAGAAACCAGATTTTTACCGGTTGCAGTTTGATGTCGACCTGCGCGATGTTGAACACCTGCATATGGTGATGACCGCCCTTGAGGCTGAAACCGATGTCGCCCAACTGGCACGGGTCCGCAACGTGACGCGCAAACCTTAAGCACATTTCAAAACGGCAGGGCCAAAGTTTCCGGGCAAACCATGTTACAAGGCAAACCATGTTCAAGCGCCGCACCCCCAAGACCTGGAACGGCTGGATCAAAGCGCAGCTTGATCCCGGCGGCTTTCTGCGCGCGATGCGCTATCAATGGCACCGCCTGCGCCGCCTGCCCGACCCGCCGCAACGGATCGCACGCGGCGTCTTCGCCGGAACTTTCGTGAACTTCCCGCCGATCTTTGGGTTCCAACTGCCGGCGGCAGCCCTGCTGGCCTACGCATTGCGCGGCAATATTCTGGCAGCGGTTCTGGCCACCCTGCTGTCCAACCCGGTCACCACCCCGATCATTGCCATCGTCTCGCTGCATCTTGGCCACTGGATGCTGGGCTCGCCCGACGCCATCAGCCTGACCGCCACGTTCGCGGCCTTCGCCGCCGCCGGCGCCGACCTCTGGTACAACCTCAACGCGGTTTTCACCGCCAAAACCGCCCATTGGGATGGATTGATCCTGTTCTGGCAGCGGATCTATCTGCCCTATCTGGTAGGCTCGATCCTGCCCGGCCTGGTTACCTC
>JAYTQA010000071.1:0-13601 GCA_043746955.1 bacterium
CCACGAACGGATCCGGCTGGCGGGAGAGCTTGTCACCGAAGCCGCGCTGACCGCCCTCCTAGACGAATGTGTGCGGGCCAACGGCAGCGGCGAGATCACCTTCTTCGAGATCACCACCTGCGCCGCCCTTCTGGCCTTTGCCCGCACTCCCGCCGATTATTTGCTGTTGGAAGTCGGCCTGGGCGGACGTCTGGATGCGACCAACGTAGTCGAAAAACCCGCCCTGACCATCGTAACGCCGGTGTCGATCGACCATCAGCAATATCTGGGCGAGACGCTGCCCGAGATCGCGTTTGAAAAAGCCGGTATCCTCAAACGCGGTGTCCCGGTGATCATCGGCCCGCAAGAGGCGGCCGGATTGGCCGTGATCGAGGCACGCGCCGCCAAAGTCGGCGCGCCGGTTTTGGCGTTCGGCCAGCATTGGCAGATCTCCGAGGAACGTGGCCGGATGGTCTATCAGGACGAAAACGGCCTGCTGGACCTGCCGCTGCCCAACCTGCCCGGGCCACATCAGATTCAAAATGCCGGTGCCGCGCTGACCGCCCTGCGCTATCTGGGACGGTCACATGCCGAATGTGAAGCGGCGGTGACCCAAGCCGTCTGGCCGGCGCGCATGCAGCGATTGCGTAACGGGCCTTTGGTGACCTCGGCCCCAAAAATCGAACTCTGGCTCGACGGTGGCCATAACCCGGCGGGCGGCCTCGCCATCGCAGCCACCCTCGCCCGGATGCCACCGCGCGAAACCCACCTGATTTGCGGCATGCTCAATACCAAAGATGTGCGCGGTTACATGGTGCCACTGGCGCGCCAGACCACGATGCTGCACGCCGTAGCGATCCCCGGTGAGAAAGCCACCCTGCCCGCCGAAGTCACCCGCGACGCTGCGATGGCCGCAGGGATCAAGGCTACGGTTGCCAGTTCGGTGGCCGAGGCTTTGAACTCGATTGCCGCCAAAACGCCGAACGCCCGCGTCCTGATCTGCGGCTCGCTCTACCTTGCAGGATCGGTCCTGCGCGAAAACGGCTGAAGCGCTCGGCGGACCCGGCTGGGGGTTTCACACCTCCCGCTTAGCAGTTTCTTCGCTGCTAAGCAGCAAACTGGACGCACCCCGTGGGATATTTGGGCCAGAATGAAGGGGGAAGAAGGGTCGGCTGGATCGGGGTGAACGGGTAACGAGGTCTGATCGGCGCTGCGTACATCCGGTGTACCTACGCAAAACAACCCGGTTGAAGACCCGGTGCAGAGAGCGGATTCTGACAAAGGGCTGCGGTTAATCCAGCGACCCCAATGCGTTGAGGTGCGGCATGGCGTGGATTTCGGATCAAGTCGCAAAAGGCCGGGGCCTGTGGTTTTGCCTCGCTGTCATGCTGGTTCTGGCACTCCCCGGCTTTTTCACCTTGCCACCGGTTGACCGCGACGAGGTGCTGTTTGCCCAAAGCGCGCGCCAGATGCTGGCGAGCGGCGACCTCGTTGACATCCACTTTGGCGACGCGGTGCGCCATAAAAAGCCGGTCGGGATTTACTGGCTGCAATCGGCGGCGGCGGCGATCACCGGCCAACCCGGTGAAATCTGGACCTACCGTTTGGTTAGCCTTGCGGCCGCGATGCTGGCAGTTGGCCTGACCCACGCCACCGCAAGGCTTTTCCTGACGCCTGAGCCGGCAGTGCTGGCCGCCGTGGCACTGGCGGCAAGCCTGATGCTGGGCGCAGAGGCGCATCTGGCCAAGACCGACGCCGCGCTTTTGGCGACCGTGACCGCCGCGCAATACGGGCTGGCCCGGGCGATCACGCAAGGCAAGTTGCCGTGGCGGTTGGCGATGGGTTTTTGGGCCGCATTGGCCGCCAGCATCCTGATCAAAGGCCCGATCGGCCCTGCGGTAGTGGCGTTTACCTTGGCCTTTCAATGCCTTATCCGCCGCGACCTGAGCCTTCTGCGCGCGCTTCGCCCGCGGCCCGGCGTGGCCCTGATGCTGCTTATCGCCGCCCCATGGTTCATAGCCATTACCATCCGCAGCCACGGCGGGTTCTGGGCCGCATCTTTGGGCCGCGACATGTTCGGTAAATTGGCCGGCGGTCAAGAAAGTCACGGGTTGCCCCCCGGCAGCTATCTTGCAGCCGTCTGGCTGACCTTCTGGCCCGCCGCCATGCCGCTGGCCGCTGCACTGCCCGCCATCTGGCGCGGCAAACGGGAGGCCGTTGTGGGCTTTGCCCTCTGCTGGCTGATCCCGACCTGGGCCGTGTTTGAGGCAACGCCAACCAAGCTGCTTCACTACACCTTGCCCACTTACCCCGCACTGGCGCTACTGCTGGGCTACGCATGGCAGACCAAAACCGTCCGAGCGCCGGCATCCGCGCCGTCATCCACCCTGTGGCCGGCAACCCTGCCGGGCCTTTTGCCGCCGGTTTTGCTGGCGGCTGTGGTCTGGCAATCCGGGCAAATCGGCCTGATCCTGCCGCCCCAGTTCTGGCTGGGCGCAGCCAGTGTTATCGCCGCGACCGCGCTTATTCTGCGGACCGCGCGCGGCACCAGCGCCCTGCCTCTGGCCGCCGCTCTGGCCGCTGGCGGGCTGGCACTCAACGCCACGCTCTACCCGACTTTGGCCGCGATGCCACAGCTTTGGCCGGCCGGCCCGCTCGCGGCCTATGCCGCAGCCCATCCGGATTGTGACTTTACCGTTGCAGGCTATGCTGAGCCATCTCTGGTGTTTCGGACCAACAATCACGTGCACTTTCAAGAGGTTGCAGCACTACCCGCCACCCTTGCCACCCCGGGCTGCCACCTGATCGCAACACCTGCGCCCGCCAATTTCGCGGGCTTGCACCTGGTGGGCGAGGTCGTGGGCCTTAACCTCGGCACCGGCCACATGGTCGACCTTGTGGTCCTCCTTAAGCCTTAAAGCGCATTCCGAAAAGTGAGGCGCGGTTTTCGGAAAAAATGCGCAGAAAAACAAAGAGGTAAAGCGGTCGTTTGATTCTTATCAAACGCAAACCGCTTTAGTGTCCGGTTAACTCTGCCGTGATATTGACCGGACCAGCCTGGCCCCGCAGCTTGGCGCGGTAGATCACCACCCCTTCCGCCACCCGCATCACATAGGTTCGCGTCTCGGCAAATGGAATATTTTCGACCCAGTCCACCACATCGGTTGCGGCCAACCGCGGGTCACCGTTAGCCGCAATCCACTCCCGCGGGCGGCCCGGCCCGGCGTTGTAACCACTGGCAATCAGCGCAACCGAGGGGCCAAATTCGTCCGCCATTTCCTTAAGATACGCCGCCCCTAACGTGGCGTTGTAAACCGGATCGGAGGCGAGCTTTGCCGCCGAATAGTCCAATCCCTGATCCTTGGCCACCTTCGCCGCCGTGGTGGGCAACAATTGCATCAGGCCCAAAGCCCCCGCCCCACTGCGCGCCTCGGGGTCAAATTCGCTTTCGCGCCGGGCGATTGACAAAGCCAGTGCGCGGCTGACGGCCAATTTGTCGGGCACCATATCGGGGACCGGGAAATAGGCGGCTGGAAAAATCAGCCCGCGTTCTGCGGCAGCCTTGGCGATCAAGACGGCGGACCGATACTGCCCGTTGCCCAAGGCCATCGCAGCAAGCGTGCCAAGATCTTGATCTGAAAGACTTAACCCCAGATGGACCAAAAAGCGTGCCGCGAGTTGTTCATTGCCCGCCTGCGCCATCCGCAGGGCCGCATCGAGCACCGACGACTTGGCAAACCGCGCGGTTTTCCAATTGCCCGGCGGCGGCGCGTTGGACAAAAGTGCGGTGTCGAGGGTCAATCCCAGTTTTTCCGCGGCCAGCATCCCGTAGTACGAGGTCTGGAACCGCGCGGCCTGGGTGAAGCTGCTCTGTGCCCGCGCTTTATCGCCTGCCGCCTCATAGGCACGTCCCATCCAATACAGCGCGCGCGATTGGCTGATCGGCGTGGTGGCCCCGATCAGGCGGGCGAAGTGCTTCTTGGCGCGGGCAGGATCATTCAGTTTGCGTAACGCTATGTAACCGCTTAGAAATTCCAGATCGGCATAGGCGCTGGCATCGCTCAACTGGTGGCTCGACGCCACCTTGTAGGCGCGCGCCGCATCGCCATTTCGCATCAAGTACCGCGCGAGGCTGGCCCGCTTGTCGGCCCATGCGGCAGGATCCCCAAGCCGCGCGGCCGAAGCAGAACGGTCGATGATCAGCGTCGCCGCATCGGTATAATTGTTCTGGCGCATCCGGTACAAAAACCGTTCAAACCCAAGGCCGGCATTGTCTTTCAGGGGCGCGGGCACCGCCGTCACCAGCCCCGCCACGCCGGCCATGTCGGCCCTAAGCGCCATTCGTGCCTGCGCCAAGGCCACCCAAGGCTTTGAAACCAATGGCAACATTCGCGTCGCTTCGTCGGCCCGGCTGCCATCCCACAGGATGCGGTCCAGCCGCACCTGATGCGCAACTTTCAGGTCCGCGCCGTAAGCCGTCATGATCTGGGCCTGCTGGTCGCCATTGAATTTCAGCTCGGTCCAGGCCCGCACAGCCTCGGTCACCGCATCGGCATGGCGACCCGATGCCTCCAGCGCGCCCAGCAGCGCCAGCGCTCCTGCTGCCGTTTTGGGCGGTTCAGCGCCAAAATAGGCGATCACCCGGGCCGGATCCTGCGCGCGCGCCACCGCCACCTCACCCGCCGCTTTCAGAAAAGCCAAGCCGGGCCAATCGGATCTGCGGGCCAAAAACCCCTCGTAGTCGCCCAGCAAACCATCCCCCGCACGCAACCGCTGCCATGCGATCACATCGGCACCCACCGGGCCAGCGGCCAGCGCCGCAGCGCCCGCACCTTCCCAATCCCGCTGGTCGGCGAGGCTTTGCGCCGCCCGCAATGCATTGATTTCCTTGGCGTCATAGGCCAAAGCCGGACCACCACTCAGCCCGGCCACACAGACCAAAGCGCGAAAAAGAAGGGCAATTTTGTTCATGCCGGCAATTTGGCGCAAGCCCGCCCCAGCCACAATGCGAAAAGCCGTGATCAGCCCGGCCCGCCGCGCCTTGGCAAAGAGGTTCGGTCCGGTTAGGAAGGGTGCCGCGGAATTGGGCGAACCCGCCCCCAAACCAAGGAGTTGCCGTCATGTTCAAAGGGTCCCTGCCTGCCCTCGTGACGCCGTTCAAAAACGGTGCACTGGACCTGGTGGCACTGAAAAAGCTGGTCGAATGGCACGTGGCCCAAGGCTCCAACGGGCTGGTTCCGGTCGGCACCACCGGCGAAAGCCCGACGCTCAGCCATGCCGAACACCGTCAGGTGGTGGACGAGGTCGTGCGGACCGTGGCAGGCCGGATTCCGGTGATCGCCGGGGCCGGGTCGAACAACACAGCCGAGGCGATCGAGCTGATCCGCCATGCCGAAAAGGTCGGCGCCAGCGCCGCTCTGGTGGTCACCCCCTATTACAACAAGCCGACCCAAGCCGGCCTGATCGCGCATTTTACCGCCCTGCACGACTGCTGCGCGCTGCCGATCGTCATCTACAACATCCCGGGCCGGTCGGTGGTGGATATGTCACCGGAAACCATGGGCCAGCTGGCCAAGCTGCCGCGTATCGTCGGCGTCAAGGATGCCACCGGCAAGATCGAACGGGTGTCGATGCAGCGGGCCAGCTGCGGGGCCGATTTCATCCAGTTGTCGGGCGAGGATGCCACCGCCTTGGGCTTTAATGCGCATGGCGGGGTGGGCTGCATCTCGGTCACAGCCAATGTAGCACCCAGACTTTGCGCCGAGTTTCAGGCGGCGACGCTGGCCGGTGACTATATCAAAGCACTGGAATATCAAGATAAACTGATGCCGCTGCACGAGGCGATCTTTATTGAACCGGGTCTGGTCGGCGCGAAATATGGCCTGTCACTGCTCGGTCTGTGCGCCGAAGAAGTGCGTCTGCCGCTGGTCGGCCTCACCGACGGCACCAAGGCGAAAATCAAATCCGCGATGCAGTTCGCCGGTATCTTGTAAGGTGCAAGGTGGGGCTGTTACCCCGCCCTACTTCGCCATTCAGAATATGAAGTCGGTCGCCGCCACCGCCGCGTGATTGGCCAGCGTGATTGCGAAATCCGCCACGCCATCGCCGTTCACATCGCCCTGCAGAACGCCGGTTGTGGCGTTGTAATTGACCTGCGCGCTGCCAGTGGCCGCAAACGCCGCACTGCCGATGAAATGCCCGCCCGCCATAAAGCTATGCACGTCAATGTGGTCGTCGCCCAACTTGAAGTCGCCAATCACGTCGGACATCTGCGGGCGTCCGGCATCGGCTGCGGCGTTATAGACAAACCTGTCCGCCCCATTGCCGCCGTACAGAAAGTCTTGGCTGGTGCCGCCGACCAGCATATCCTTGCCGCTGGCGCCATAAAGCCGCTCGCTGCCAACCCCGCCATACATGACATCGGTGCCCAGAATCCCACAGAACGTGTCGGAAAGATCGGTGCCGATGAACATATTGTAATGGTTGGTGCCGTCGACCGGCGTTTGCGCTGCATGATGACCCATGAAATACCCCGGATAATGAAACTCCCGCCGTTTTGTCAGGCAGTAGCCCTTAAGCCCTGAGAGAGTTTGGCCACAGCGCCGATTCCACGCAAGCGGCCTGACCACGAATATGGCAATTCAATGGCAAAAGCACCGAAACGAAGTGTTTCCCGCATTGCTCCAATTCCTTTGCCGCGGGGTGATTTTAGCGATACTTGCGCCAATTCGATTGGGGGTTGCATTCAAGATCAGGTCACACGCAAAATCACGACCCGACCGCGCGGCCGCGCGCAAAGCCACTTGCACAGCCGGAGCCAGCTTGGCATTGGCGCGGCAAAGGGGACCATCATGGCTTCAGACAATCTGCGCGGCAGCCTGTGGATGATCGGCGCCATGGCGGGCTTTGCAGGCGAGGATGGGTTCCTCAAAGCCGCAGCAGGAGCCATGCCGGTGGGGCAGGTTCTGATTGTCGAGGGGCTTGCCGGTCTCCTGTGGTTTTCCATGCTGGCGCTGCGGGCGGGGTCGCCGCCGTTACCCCGCGCCGTCCTGTCACGCACCATGGCCCTCCGTTCGATGTGCGAGGTGGTGGGCCGCCTGTTCTACGCCCTTGCGATTGCCCTGACGCCGATCTCCACCGCGTCAGCGATTTTGCAGGCGACCCCCCTGGTCGTGGTGCCCGCCGCCGCGGTCCTGTTCCACGAACGGGTCGGCGGATTTCGCTGGGCGATGATCGCAACCGGCTTTTGCGCGGTGCTGCTGATCCTGCGCCCCGGCTTCGCTGGCTTTTCGCCACTGAGCCTTCTGGCGCTGACCGGCATGCTGGGCTTTGCCGGGCGCGATCTTGCCACCCGCGCCGCACCACCCGCATTGACCAACGCGCAACTGGGTGTGGCAGGTTTTGCCGTGCTGGCACTGTCAGGCGCGCTGATCCTGTCTGTCACCGGCGGTCTGACGTTGCCCGGCCCAAAGGCCGCAGCGCAACTGGCGGGTGCGACCGGTTTTGGCATCGCCGGCTACAGCGCCCTGACCCGCGCGATGCGGACCGGCGATGTCTCTGCCGTCACGCCGTTTCGCTACTGCCGGCTGGTCTTTGCGCTGGCCATCGGCGTGCTGGCATTCAGCGAGCGGCCTGATCCGCAAACTCTCCTTGGTTCGGCCATCATTGTGGCTTGTGGCGCGGCCCTATTGGTGCAGCGGCGAATCGGCTAGCGCCCCGCCCAAACCGGCCTTGCCAAGGGTCGCTCGACACGCCGACTGTTGCTTAATGAAACGCTAATCTGTGGCGGAAACGTCCGATCTCCCGGGTTTTCCGGCGGGATTGTTTTGGTAGCGGCACCAATGACACGGGCGTGACGCGGGCGCGTCGAAAAAATGGCGAAATTCAGGTGCTGATTGGGCATATCGCCGATTGGGCTGCCACAGGACTTAACCAAGCAATCAGGAGGACTACCCGATGTTCATGCAAGATATCGTCAAGCTTACCACCGCCTTCACCCGTGTCGTCCCCCGTCCGCGTACCACGCAGGCGCTGTCGGTCACCACCGGCCTGGTGGCCGGCACCCTGGTCGAAACCGCCAGCGGCTGGCAGGATGTGGCCGCTTTGCGGATCGGTGACGCGGTGCAAACCCTCGATGGTGGCCTGTCGCGCATTCTGGGTCTGGACCGCCGCGTACTGCGGCCTGAACCCGAAACCTCGCTGATCCTGATCCCCGGCGGCTGCCACGATGCGTGCAGCGACATTCTGCTGATGCCAGGACAGCACGTGCTAAAAGACACCCTGGATGATCCGACCACCCATGGCGCGCCGTTTGTTCTGCTGCCCGCCTTCGCCATGACCATCGACCGCTTGGTCACCCGCCATTTCCCCGATGCCGAAGTCGAGGTGATTACCCTCCTGTTCGCCGACGAAGAGGTGATCTTTGCGAACTCCGGCGTGTTGCTGCACTGCCCCGGCATCATTGATGGCGCAGGCAAACCCCCGGTCGAAAGCTTCTTCCCGCGGCTCGATTCCCTCGACGCCCGCGCCTTCCTGACCCGCAGAGCCGCCCGGTTGGACGCGTAAAGCCAGATGTCCCTGAACCCCCCATAGCCCGGACTTGCCCCAAGCAGCGTCTGGACTATGGTCGCCACCTCGCCTATTTCGGTGCGGTCATGGTTGAAAAATCCGATCCCAATTCCAAGCTCATCGCCGAGAACCGTCGCGCCCGGTTTGACTATGCCATCGAGTCAGACCTTGAGGCCGGGATCATGCTGTTCGGCTCCGAGGTCAAATCGCTGCGGCAGGGCGGCTCCAACATCGCCGAAAGCTATGCCAGCGTTGAAGGCGGCGAGTTGTGGCTGATCAACGGCTATATAGCACCCTATCTGCCGGCCAAAACCTTTGGCCATGAAGAACGCCGCCGCCGCAAGCTCTTGGTGTCGCGCAAAGAACTCGGGCGGCTCAAAACCGCTGTGGGGCGTGAGGGTATGACGATCGTGCCCCTGAAGCTCTATTTCGATGACCGTGGTTTTGTGAAGCTGAAACTGGGCGTCGCCAAGGGTAAAAAGCTGGCCGACAAGCGCGAAACCGCCGCCAAGCGCGATTGGGAACGCCAGAAGGCCCGGATCCTGAAACACGGGGCGCGCGGTTAAGCCAGGTCAGGGAAAACTGGGCCTGATGTTGCTGTCCGATGCGTGGGCAATCGGGCGAGGCAGATATCGAACTTGCCACGCGTCCCGCGCCGGTTTAGGTCAAAAATCGTCCTGCCGCAGGAGCGTTCGATGACCTCTTTCGATGACCCGAAGACGCTGGTTTCCACCGACTGGCTGACAGCCCACCTGAACGACCCCGACCTGCGCATTCTGGACGCCTCGTGGTATCTGCCCGACGCTGGCCGCAACGCGAAGGCGGAATACGCCACAGCCCACATCCCCGGCGCGCGGTTTTTCGATATTGATGAGATTTCGGATCAGCGTTCGACCCTGCCCCACATGGCACCGCCGGCCGAAAAGTTCATCAGCCGGATGCGCGCGATCGGGGTCGGCGATGGCCATCAGGTGGTGATCTACGACGGTCAGGGTTTGTTTTCCGCCGCCCGCGTCTGGTGGACCTTCCGCCTGATGGGCAAGGTGGATGTGGCCGTGCTGGACGGCGGCCTGCCCAAATGGCGCGCCGAACGGCGTGGATTGGACGCCATCCCACCCCAGATCAAAGACCGTCACATGACCACCTTGCGCCAGAGCAATCTGGTCAAGGACGTGACCCAAGTCGCCCATGCCGCCAAACTTGGGGAGGCGGTGATCGTCGACGCCCGGTCATCCGCCCGCTTTGCCGGTGACGCGCCCGAACCCCGCGCGGGCCTGCGCTCCGGCCACATTGCCGGGTCGCGCAGCCTGCCCTATACCAGTTTGCTCACCACTGACGGCACGATGAAACCGGTCGCCGAACTGAAGCAGGTATTCAAAGCCGCTGGGGTGGACCTGTCCAAAGCCATCATCACAACCTGCGGATCTGGTGTGACCGCCGCAATCCTGTCGCTGGCGCTCGACCGGATCGGCCATAAAAACCACGCGCTTTATGACGGATCCTGGTCCGAATGGGGCATGTATGACGACCTCGCGGTCGAGAAAGGCCCGCCTGTCGACCAAAATCCGCCGCGCTGACGGGTTTCCGTCAGCTATGGGAACCGGTTTTCGGGCCTGAAACCCGAAAGTAATCGTCTCGGGATTGGAGTTGTTATGCTTGAAGCCCTGAACCCCCAGCCGCAGGATAAAATCCTGCAACTGATCGGCCTTTACCGCGATGACCCGCGTCCGACCAAGATCGACCTTGGCGTCGGCGTCTACAAGGATGCCACCGGTCTCACCCCGGTGATGCGCGCCGTCAAAGCCGCCGAGAAAAAGTTGTGGGAGATGGAGACGACCAAGACCTACACCGGCCTGGCTGGTGAACCCGCCTTCAACGCCGCCATGATCAAGATGATCCTCGGGCCAGACACCACCGACCGCACCACCGACCGCGCCGCCGCCATTGCCACCCCCGGCGGCACCGGCGCCATCCGTCAGGCACTGGAGCTGATCAAACTCGCCAACCCCAACGCGACCATCTGGCTGTCCAATCCCACCTGGCCCAACCATTCTTCAATCATCAGATACCTTGGGATGAAACTTGCCGAGTATCGCTATTTTGACGCCGCCACCGGTGGCATCGACTTCGAAGGCCTGACCGCTGATCTCGCCCAAGTCGCCCCCGGCGATGTCGTCCTGCTGCACGGCTGCTGCCACAACCCGACCGGGGCCAACCTCGATGCGGACCAGTGGTTGCAAGTCGCTGACATTCTCGCCCGCCGCCAAGCCGTGCCGTTCATCGACCTCGCCTACCAAGGCTTCGGCGATGGTCTTGATGCCGATGCCGCCGCCACCCGCCTGATCGCCGCGCGCTTCCCCGAAGTGCTGATTGCCGCCAGCTGTTCGAAAAACTTTGGCATCTACCGCGAACGCACCGGCATCCTGATCGCTTTGACCGAACCTTCCCGCAAGGCCGTCGTGCAAGGCAACCTGAACTTTCTGAACCGCCAGAACTTCTCCTTCCCGCCCGACCACGGCGCGCGTCTGGTGACCATGATCCTTGAAGACCCAAGCCTAACCGCCGACTGGCAGGCCGAACTGGAAGCGGTCCGCCTGAACATGCTGACCCTGCGCCACGCCCTGGCCTACGAACTGCGCCGCGCCACCAACTCCGACCGCTACGACTTTATCGCCCACCACCGGGGCATGTTCTCCCGGATCGGCCTGACCGAGACCCAGGTGAACGCGCTTCGCGACCAACATGCCATCTACATGGTCGGCGACAGCCGGATCAATATCGCGGGTCTCAACGCCAAAACCGTGCCGATCCTCGCCGCAGCGATTGCCGCGTTAGGCGGCTGACCCTTTCATTCTGCTCCAAATATCCCACCGGTGCGTGCAGTTTGCTGCTTGAGCCACGAAGAAACGGCCAAGTGGCGGGTGTGAAACCCCCGGCGCTGTCACCCAGTGCCACGCTTCGGTGCCAACGCGGCGTTTTCCCACTATTCCCGCCGCTTCGGCCATGATTGACTGCCCCAAACTCGGGGGGGGCAGATGGCGCGACAGGCCAAACGCATCACGGCGGACGCAGCGGCAGCGCTGGTCCAGCCCGGCATGTGGCTCGACTATGGCGCGGCTCTGGGCCAGCCAGATGCGTTTGACACCGCCCTTGGCCAACGCATCGGCCCGCTCTCCCAAATCAAAATCCGCTCCTGCCTTACCCCCCGCGCCCGCGCCGTTCTGGAAGCGGACCCGACTGGCAAACATGTCTTCTGGGCCTCCAGCCATTTCGGCGGCTATGACCGCAAAAAACATGACGCGGGCACCGCCCACTATCTGCCGGTGAACCTCGGCGAGATCCCCGACTATTACCGCCGCTTCATCGACCCGGTCGATATCGCCATCCTGAAAACTGCCCCCATCGACCCCCAAGGCTATTTCAACTTCGGCCCGGCCAATCTGTGGATGCGCGCCGTGGTCGAACGCGCCAAGGTCGTCATCGTCGAAGAATGCGCCGCGATGCCTTATGTCATGGGCGTGCAGACCGGCGTGCATATTTCCGAGGTGGATTACATTATTCCCGGCGATGACCAGCCAATGCCCGAACTGCCCAAAGCCCCGGTCACCGAGGTTGACCGCGCCGTAGGCCGCCTGATCGCCGGTGAAATCGAGGATGGCGCCTGCCTGCAAATCGGTATCGGCGGGATGCCCAACGCGGTCTGCAGCCTGCTTGCCCAAAGCTCGATTCAAGACCTTGGCATTCATACCGAAATGATGACCGACGGGATTGTCGACCTGTACCGCGCGGGCCGGATCACCGGGGCCGAGAAGCAGCTCAACCCCGGCCGCATGGTCTGCACCTTCGGCTTCGGCTCCAAATACCTTTACGATTTCGTCGACCATAACCCGGTGGTCGAATTTCACCCGGTCGACCACACCAACTTGCCACATATGATCATGCAAAACCACAAAGTCGCAGCGATCAACAACACCACCCAGATCGACCTTCAGGGCCAGGCGGCCTCCGAGTCCGACGGCTTCCGCCACATCTCCGGCACCGGCGGACAGTTGCAGTTCGTGCGCGGTGCCTATGCCTCGAAGGGCGGCAAGAGCTTCATCTGCCTCGCCTCGACCTATGACAAAAAAGGCGAACGCCGCAGCCGGATCGTGCCCGCCCTGACCCGTGGCAACATCGTCACCACGCCGCGCACCGACATGATGTATGTCGTTACCGAATATGGAATCGTGAACCTCAAAGGCCGCACCGTGGCCGAACGCGCCCAACTGCTGATCGGCATCGCCCACCCCGACTTCCGCGAAGAGCTGGAGCGGGATGCCTACACCCACCGCCTCCTGCCGCGCGGGTTTTTCTGAAGCGCCGGCAGGATTGGCACCACGCCGATCCCCCCAAAAAAACGGCCCGCGCAGGGAGGATGCACGGGCCGTCCGCAGAAACCGGGGCGAGGGAGGCGGTTCGCCCCGGCGCATTCGCGAGGTATTCGATCGAGCAGGATGAAGTTTGATGGAAACATCATCCTGCTCTGGTCTCTTAGGGGTCGCGTGATGGATGAGGAAAACCGGATTCCACTTTTCCTCATCACGCTGTAGTCTAGGCGGCCGCACTGCGAGGTCTGGTCCAGACCCCGCCGTGGGTCATCCGTCGTGGGTCATCAGTCGTGGGTCATCAGTCGTGGGTCATCCGCCGTGGTATGCGGCTTCGCCGTGCGCGGTCAGGTCGAGGCCTTCGCGCTCTGCCTCGGTCTCAACCCGCAGGCCCATGACCATGTCGATCAGCTTGTACAGGATGTAGGAGACGACGCCCGACCAGACCAGCGTGGTCAGAACCGCCTCCAACTGGACCATTTCCTGTCCGGCCATCGTCTGGCTCGCGGCATAGCCGACGCCACCGAACGAGGCGGAGGCCAGGATGCCGGTCAACAACGCACCGGTGATCCCACCGATGCAGTGCACGCCGAACACGTCCAGGCTGTCGTCATAGCCGAGCTTCGACTTCACCGTGGTCACGAAATAGTAGCAGATCGGCGACACCAGCAGGCCCAGCAGAACCGCACC
>JAYTQA010000072.1:0-5143 GCA_043746955.1 bacterium
CAACCCGGCGCTTGGCCATTCATTCTGGCCCAAATATCCCCGCCGGAGGCATCGCCTTAGCCACCTGGTGCCCGATCCGGCTTTTCGCGTCCTTGCCGTCGTGCTAGGGGCTGGGCCATGAACCCACTTCCCTCCAAAGACCAGATCCGCCAGTGGATCCTCGACAATCCCGCCAAGCTTGCCAAGCGCGACCTTGCGCGGGCGTTTGGCATCAAGGGCGACGCCCGCATCGACCTCAAGCGCGTGCTGCGCGAACTGGAGGCCGAGGGCGCGATTGTGCCGGAGGTGCGGCGGTTCAGCGACGCGGATGCGCTGCCGCCGGTCGCGGTGCTGGAGGTTCTGGCCCCCGACCGCCATGGCGATCTGTTCGCGATCCCTTTGGAGGCCGGGGTGCCGACCGATGGGCCGCGAATTCTGATCGTCCCACAAAAGGGCGACCCGGCTTTGGGTGCTGGCAACCGGATTCTGGCGCGGCTGACACGGGTTGCGGCGGAGGATCACGGCTATGAGGCGCGGCTGATCCGGGCTTTGGGCGGCAATCCGGCCAAGGTTCTGGGCATCTTCCGGCTGGGTGCTGACGGCGGGCGCATTCAGCCCATCGACAAGGGCGCGGATAAGGAGTGGCGGGTGGCGCGGGATGCGACGGCCGATGCGCGCGATGGCGAACTGGTTGAGGCGGAACTGATCGGCAAGCGGCAAATGGGCTTGCCGCATGCGCGGATTGTGGCGCGGTTGGGCGACCCGTCCGGGCCTAGGGCGGTGTCGCTGATTGCGATCCACCAGCATGGCATCCCGGATGGGTTTCCCGATGCGGTGATGGCGGAAGCCGACCGTTGTGTGGCGGCCCCGATGGGCGCGCGGGAAGATTTGCGCGACCTGAACCTGTTGACCATCGACCCGCCGGATGCCCGCGACCGCGATGATGCGGTATGTGCGCAGGCCGATGGCGACCCGGCCAATCTAGGCGGCTTTGTGCTGTGGGTGGCGATTGCCGATGTCGCGCATTACGTGACGCCGAATTCGGCGCTCGACCGGGAGGCGCGCAAACGTGGCAACTCCAGCTATTTCCCCGACCGGGTTGTGCCGATGCTGCCGGATCTGCTGTCGGGCGATTTGTGCTCCCTGCATGCGCATGTCGACCGCGCCTGTCTGGCGGTGCGGATGGTGATCGACGCCACCGGACAGAAGCTGCGGCATTCGTTTGTGCGCGGGTTGATGCGGTCGAAGGCGGCCTTGTCGTACCGGCAGGTGCAGGATGCGCAAGATGGCCAGCCGGATCAGGCGACGGCAGGGCTGGTCGACATCATCCATCCTTTGTACCGGGCTTACGAGGCGCTCAAGCGGGCGCGGGCGGCCCGGCAGCCGTTGGAGTTGGACCTGCCGGAACGCAAGATCGTGCTGGGGGCCGATGGCAAGGTGGCCTCGGTGTCCTACTCGGAACGGTTTGACGCGCACCGGCTGATCGAGGAATTCATGGTGCTGGCCAACGTGGCGGCGGCGGAGGAACTGGTTCGGCTGAAGCGGCCCTTGCTGTTTCGGGTCCATGAGGAGCCCAGCCCGGAAAAGCTGGACGCACTGCGCGAGGTGGCGGAGGCGTCGGGCTTTACGCTCGCCAAGGGCCAAGTGTTGCAGACCGCCCATTTGAACCGGCTTTTGGCGCAGGCCGAGGGCAGCGAGTTTGCCGAACTGATGAACATCACCACGCTGCGGTCGATGACCCAGGCGTATTACAGCCCGGATAATTTTGGCCACTTTGGCCTCGCTTTGCGCAATTACGCGCATTTCACCTCGCCGATCCGGCGTTATTCCGACCTGATTGTGCATCGGGCGCTGATTGCCGGCCATGGCTGGGGCAAGGATGGGCTTTCGGTCTGGGACGTGGAGAATTTGGAGGCGACGGCCAAGCTGATCTCTGACACCGAGCGCCGCTCGATGGCGGCCGAACGCGATACCACCGACCGGTATCTGGCGGCTTACCTGTCGGACCGGGTCGGGGCGGAGTTTCCGGGCCGGATTTCCGGTGTGCAGAAGTTCGGGCTGTTCGTGAAGCTGGACGAGACCGGGGCGGATGGGCTGGTGCCGATAAGGTCGATCGGGCGGGAGTTCTATCACTATGACGAGGCGAGCCAGACTTTGACCGGCAGCGACAGCGGGCAAGTCATCGGGCTTGGCCAACGGGTGCTGGTGCGGCTGGCGGAGGCGACGCCGGTGACTGGCGGTTTGACGCTGGAACTCTTGTCGATTGCGGGCGGGGCGCTCCGCACGCCTGCCAAAGCCGGGCGCTACGCCCCGCGCAAGCCTGCGGGCTTCAAGGCCAAGCGCGATGCGGTCAAGCTCAAGGTCACGCGCAAGCCGCGCTGAACGCCGGAAAATGTGACTTGCCGGATCGATCCGCCGGGCGTAGGGCCTGGGGTGCGGGGCACGACCTCGCGTCACCCACGGACCTGATCCTCATGCCACCCCTCAGTCGATTGACCGTGCCGTCAGGGCGCTAGACCGGGTTCCTTGGGGATCCTTGCCTGGCCGCCCGAGATGGCCGGTCGCAAGGAGATGAAAATGAAAGCATATCTGAAAAGCCGCTTCGAAGTGCTCGCGGAGTGGATTTCTGCAGCCCTGGGCCGCCCGCTGGCGTTTCTGGCCGCGTTTGGCATTGTGGTGGTTTGGGCCATCAGCGGGCCGATGTTCGGCTTTTCCGACACCTGGCAGCTGGTGATCAACACCGGCACCACGATCATCACATTCCTCATGGTGTTCCTGCTGCAAAACACCGGCAACCGCACGATTGTCGAACTGCAAGACCACCTGCGCCGGCTGGAGCATCAGAACAACGAGATTCTGATGCTGTTGCGTGACAACCGGGCCGAGGTGCTGCGCGCGGCGTGAAACCGCAACCTGATGCGGCCCGGTGCGGTGCCGCCTTGCGCTGCGGGGCCCTGCGCTGCGGGGTCTTGCGCTGAGCGGCTAAGTGCTGCGCGGCCCTGCGCTGCGGGACCTTGTGAAGTGCGGCCTTGTGCTGCGCCGGGGCGTTTGCCACAGTTGGGCATGGTGCGGATAGGCGGTTCAGGTCTGGTGCTGATGGCGCTTTTTTGGGCGTCCTTTGCCATGGCTGATCCGCCATCCCGGCCCAGCTTGGCGGCAAGTCAGGAGATTTCGGTGGCGCAAGGCGATCTGGCGGGTTGGATCGCGGCGTTTCGGCCGCGCGCACGGGCGAAGGGGATCAGCGAGGCCACGCTGGATGCGGCGCTGACCGGCGTGAAATTGCGCCCCGATGTGATCGATAAAGACCGCAATCAAACTGAATTTACCCGCCCGATCTGGGACTATCTGGACCGTGCGGTGTCAGACGACCGGATCAGCGCCGGGCAGGCAGCGTTGCAAAAGCGTGCCAAGCTGCTGGGCCAGATCGAGGCGAGGTACGGGGTGGACCGGCAGGTTCTCTTGGCGATCTGGGGCCTGGAAAGCAGCTACGGTGTGCAACGCGGCGACATTCCGACCATAGCCGCCCTGGTGACGCTGGCCTGCTCGACCCGGCGCAGCGGCTATTTTGAGCAGGAATTGCTCGCGGCTTTGCGGATTTTGCAAGACGGCGATGTCAGCCCGGCGGCGCTACAGGGCAGTTGGGCCGGGGCGATGGGGCATACCCAATTCATGCCGTCCAGCTACCTCAGCCTCGCGGTGGATTTCGATGGCGACGGCAAGCGCAACATCTGGGGCGATGATCCGGGCGATGCGTTAGCCTCGACCGCCGCGTTTCTCGCACGTGGGGGCTGGCGGCAGGGCGCGCCTTGGGGGATGGAGATCAATCTGCCGCCGGGGTTTGACTACCGGCTGGCGGGCGAGAAGATTCAGCACAGCGCCGCCGAATGGCAGGCGATCGGGGTTGCGCGGGCCGGGGGCGGGGCTTTGCCCGACTGCGGGCCGAGTTCGGTTCTGCTGCCGGCCGGAATCCGCGGGCCAGCCTTCCTGATCTGCCCGAATTTCCATGTGATTGAACAGTATAACCCGGCCGACGCCTATGTCATCGCGGTGGGTGCGCTGGGGGACCGGATCGGCGGGGCCAAACCGATCCGCGCGCCCTGGCCGCGCGATCTGCGCGCCCTGACGCTGGACGAGCGGGTGGCCCTGCAACACCGCCTGACGCTCGCGGGCTTTGATGCCGGTGGCGCGGATGGCAGGATCGGGCCGCTGACCCAAACCGCGATCCGGGGGTTTCAGGCTTCGATCGGCATTGTGCCGGATGGCTATGCCAGTTTGGATGTGTTGAACCGCTTGCCGTAATGGGTGGACCAACCAGCTTGAGCGCCGGGGGTTTCACCCGCCTTGCCCGATGGGCTGCGGCTGACCGTAACAATCGCTTGTGGCGCCGGCGAGTCCCCCCCTGCGCGATCCGCGCCTCCACCGCCATCCGTACCGCACCGCAACCCACCCTCGACCGCAACCCGTCCTCCACCTTGCCCTGCCTTGCCTTGCCTTGCCTTGCCGAAAATCTGGTCTGCTGAAAATCTGACCGCCGCGCCCGGGTCGACCAAAACCCTCTGATGACAATCGCGTGAGGGCCGCAGTTTCAGACTAAAGTCGGTAGGCGAATGCGTCCCGGCCCGCCATAGGTTAACCAAGCTTTTTCGCAGGGAGACTGAACCATGAAACTGACCGCAAAGCTACTTGTCCTTGGCCTGATCATGGCCGGAGGGATTGCTCTGGGCGACCCGGCCGCAACCGATCCTGATGTCAAAGCGCGCCAGGCGCTGATGGATGCCAATGGCGGTGCCATGAAGGTGCTGGGCGACATGGCCGGCGGCACGGTGGCGTTTGATGCCACGGCAGCGGCTGCGGCCAAAGCCACGCTGGTCGCGAATTCCGCCGATATTCCGGTGAAGTTCAAGACCAATGCGGTGGACGCATTCTCCCACGCCAAGCCCGATGTCTGGACCGCCTGGGATGATTTTGCCGCCAAAGCGGGCGATCTCGGCAAAGCCGCCGCGGCGCTGGACACCGCGAGCCTCGATGGGGTAAAAGCTGGGCTAGGCAACATCGGCGGCACCTGCAAGGCGTGCCACACGGCGAACAAGGCGTCGTAACCGCAAAAACCGCATGAGAGGCGGCCCCGGTGCAGATCGGGGCTGTAGCAAGGTTCGAAGACTGC
>JAYTQA010000073.1:0-1909 GCA_043746955.1 bacterium
TGCCAAACGACGCGCGGCTTTGCTGATCGCACTGGCCGATCTGGGCGGGGTCTGGGATCTGGCAGAGGTCACCGGCAGCCTCACCCAACTTGCCGACCGGGCGGTGCAGATCTGTGTGGCAGGCTTGCTTGCCGCCGAGGTTCGGCGCGGCAAATTGCCGGAGGGTGCTGCGGGCATGGTCGTGCTGGCGATGGGCAAGATGGGGGCGGGCGAGCTGAACTATTCCTCCGACATCGACCTCATTTGCCTGTTTGACGACACCCGCTATCAAGGGACCGAACACGCGGCGCGGGCGGCGTTTATCCGGGTCACCCGCAAGATGACCAGCCTGTTGTCCGACAAAACCCCCGATGGCTATGTGTTTCGCACCGACCTGCGCCTGCGCCCGGATGCGTCGGTAACCCCGGTCTGCATCTCGATGTCGGCCGCCCACGCCTATTACGAAGCCGAGGGCCGGACCTGGGAACGGGCGGCCTATATCAAGGCGCGCCCCTGTGCCGGCGACATTGCGGCGGGGCAGCGCTTCCTCACCGGCCTGACCCCGTTTGTCTGGCGCAAGCACCTCGACTATGCCGCGATTCAGGATGCCCATGACATGCGCCTGCGCATCCGCGCCCATCGGGGCTTGACAGGGCCACTGGCGGTGGAGGGGCATAATCTGAAACTCGGGGCGGGCGGCATCCGCGAGATCGAGTTTTTCACCCAGACCCGCCAGTTGATTGCCGGGGGCCGCGATCCCGACCTGCGGTCACCCAGCACCGAAGCCGGGCTGGCCGCCTTGGCTGCCAAGGGCTGGGTGCCGCCAGAGGTGGCGGCAGAGCTGACCCAAGCCTACCGCGACCTGCGCGCGTTGGAGCATCGCTTGCAGATGGTGTTCGATGAACAGACCCAGACCATGCCAATCGCCCCGCAAGGCATCGCCCGGATCGCGGCTTTTTGCGGGATGGAGGTGACCACGTTCCGGCACGGCTTCCTCGACCGCTTGGGACGGGTGGACCGGCTGACCGAAGGCTTCTTCAGCCCCGCCGCCGCCGAACCTGCGCCCGATCTGTCGCCACATGCGCAGGCCATCGTCGAACGCTGGCCGCATTATCCCGCGCTGCGGTCCGACCGGGCGCAGGCGATTTTCGCGCGGCTGCGGCCCGGATTGTTGCGCAAGCTTCAAGGTGCCGCCCACCCGGACGAGGCTTTGACCGCGCTGGACGGCTTTCTGTCCGGCCTGCCGTCGGGCGTCCAGATTTTCAGTCTGTTCGAGGCGAACCCGCAGTTGGTCGACCTGATCCTCGATGTGGCGGCCACCGCCCCGGCCTTGGCGCGTCACCTCGCGCGCAACGCGGGCGTGCTGGACGGCGTGATCGGCGGCGCGTTCTGGGCACCCTGGCCGGGGGTGACCGGGCTGGTGGGCGACCTTGCGGTGCGGTTAACCGCCGCCAGTGATTATGAACGCGCCCTGGACGCCGCACGGGTCTGGACAAAGGAATCGCATTTCCGCGTCGGCGTGCATCACCTGCGCGGCCTGATTGACGGGTTCGAGGCCGGCAAGTGTTATGCCGATCTGGCCGAGGCGGTGGTGGCCGGTCTTTGGCCGGTGGTGCTGGCGGAATTTTCAGCCCGTCACGGTGCAGCCCCCGGACGTGGGGCGGTGGTGGTCGGCATGGGCTCGGTCGGGGCGGGGCGGCTGAATGCGCAGTCCGACCTTGACCTGATCATCATCTATGACCCGTTGGGCGTTGAAACCTCGACCGGCCCGCGGCCTTTGGCGACCAGGCCGTATTACGCGCGGCTGACCCAGGCCATGGTCACAGCGCTTACCGCGCAAACCGCCACCGGGCGGCTCTACGAGGTCGACATGCGCCTGCGCCCATCGGGCCGTCAGGGGCCGGTTGCGACCTCGCTGGCGGCATTCCGC
>JAYTQA010000074.1:0-13523 GCA_043746955.1 bacterium
CAGTCCAGTCGGGCCAGTCCAGTCGGGCCAGTCCAGTCGGGCCAGTCCAGTCGGGCCAGTCCAGTCGGGCCAGTCCAGTCGGGCCAGTCCAGTCGGGCCAGTTCGGTCGGGCCAAGGGCTGTGGCGGGGACCGGCGGGCAACGGATTGCCCGCCGGAAAAGGCTTTGGCCTCAGTTGGCCGTGATCGGGCCCTTGTCGCCCGGCTTGCCCGGCAGGGTGTTGGGGAACAGTTCGGCGTTGATCTGCTTGTCCTTGGGCACAAACACCCGCTCGCGGATGATGTTGTCCTCAGCCCAGTTGTACATGAAGATCGGCGCGCCGGCCGGGATGTTGGCAAAGCGCTTGTTGATGATCAGCGCACCCGGATAGGCGGTCAGGCCGATGCCGTCCAGATTGCTGGTATAGGCGTTCTGGTAGTGTTTCATCAAAGCGGCACGCTCGGCCGGATCGCGGGTTCCGATGAACTTGTTGACCGTATCGACCATGTCTTTTTCATAGTCGAGCAGGTCAAGCTCACCCTTGCCGTTGGCCTTGTGGTGGTTCGATGTGGTCGGACCGGTCGGGGCCAGCTGCGCGGTATTCTGCACAACCGTGATCAACTCGGTGCCGTTGCGGATGATGATCCAGTCGAACTTGCCAGCGTCACGGGCGTTATCGAAGTCCTTGCCGATCAAAGCGTTCAGCGTCACCTTCACGCCGATGGCGCCCATCATGGCTACCACACCCTCGGCAAGGTTCTTGTCGGTGGCATAGTCAGACTGGGTCAGAAGCGTGACGTTCAGATCCGCCCCGCCAGCAACGTTCACGAAGCCGTTGCCATCGGTGTCCTTCAGGCCCGCCTTCGCCAGTTCGGCTTTGGCCGAAGCCACGTCGAACGGATAGTAAACGGTGGAGGCTTTGTCGTAGTAGGACGTCCCGTCATACAAGCCGCCCGGATAGATCGCGGTGAACGGGCCTTTCACCAAGCTGTCGCCCAGACGCTGGCGGTCAAGGCCATAAGAAATCGCCTTGCGGAAGTCGAGGTTGCGGTTCAGATCGCGGATCGCTTGGCCGTCGGCTTTAGGCTCGCCCCAGCCATTGCCGGACAGGTTCGGGAACAGCGAATAGCCGATGGTGCGCGGGCCAAACGCAAGCTTGGCGGGCGAGGCCGGGTCAGCGGCCTTTTTCAGGCTTTCGACATAGTTTTCAGCCTGTTCCAGGTTGGAAAAGTCACCGGTTCCTGCCACAGCCTGCACGTCGCGGTCAGCCCAGGTTGACAGGCGGTACTGCATCTCGTCCAGATAGGGCAGTTGGTTGCCAGCTTCGTCAACCTTCCAGTAATAGGGGTTGCGACGCAGCACGACCACATCATCGGGCCGGTGTTCGACCACAGCCCAGGCGCCCATGACCGGGAAGTTCATGTAATCGGACGGGAAGGCTTTCTGGAACGCGTCATAGCTTTTGCCGCCGTACTTCGGGTGCTGCGGCTTGAGAATATGGCTCGGGCCGGGGCAGAAGTTGCCGTAAGCGAAGTTGTACAGCACCGATTCCGGAAAGGCGGTCTTGAAGGTCAGCGTGAAGTTATAGTCGTCGATGTTGGCATAAACCCCGTCCGCATAAGTCGCAGACGCCGCCCCCATCAACGGTGTCACGTCCTTGTCCATCACGATGTCGTTGTAGTAGAAATCGGTGTCAGCGGTGGTGAAAGGTGCTCCGTCCGACCATTTGGCCCCCTCGATCAGATGCACGGTCAGGGTCTTGCCGTCTTTCGACCAGTCCCACGACTTGGCAAGGTTGGGCATCGGTTGCAGGTCAGCCGAGTTCACTTCGAACAACGGGCCGGTGCGGGTCAGACATTCGACCAGACCGATGTCAATGCCGCCCCAGCCATAGGTCTGGCCAGCCCAGAAGTTCCAGCCCTCCGGGCGCCCACCGATGACATGGCGCATCACGTCGCCGTAAACGCCGGTGCCATCCGGTTCATTCGCGGTCTTGTAGACCAGCGGCTCTTTCGGCAGACGTTGGGCCAAGGGCGGCAATTTGCCAGCCTTTTCAAATGCCTTGACCCAATCCGGCTGGTTGTAGGCGGGCAAGGCCTTGTAGACATAGATATCAGAGCGGTTGACGAAGGTCGGTGCGCCCTGAGCGGCGAACTTCGGCGCATCCGGCGGCGTGGTGGGTGCCATAACGTCAGCACGCACCGCCACTGCGGACACACCCAGCAAAAGCGCCGCCAAAGCAGCGCGCCGGATATGCATGATTTATCTCCTCCCGTTGGCCCGGTGAAGGGCCCGTGTTTTTCGCTGTGAACGCGATCCCGAAAGCGGTTTGATTCCGCATCCTGGTATGATCACATTGCGGACAAACGGGCTTTACAACAATGGCGTTTTACCAGATTCTATTCCGGCTTTCTCAGATTGGACCTGCAACCGCATGAAAGATGCCACCGCGCCGGATCGCCTTAAAGGTGCGCCCAAGCATGAACGCCATTTCTATGCCACCAACCGCGCCTTTGGCCGGTTCGGGATGCGCATCTTTGAACCGCAGATCATGGACAGCCCACATTGGCACGGCCATGTCGAGGCGAACTTTTGTATGCACCACAGCATGGGCTATGATGTGGATAATGAACCTGTGGTGGTGCCGCCCGGCCGGTTGGCGGTGTTCTGGGCCGGGATTCCGCACCGGCTGCACACGGTGACAGCCCTTGGGAATGAAGCCCCGAAGCTCGCCAACATCTACCTGCCGCTGGACGCCTTCCTGATGATGAACCACATCATGCCGATGCAGGTGGCTTTGCTGGGCGGCGGCATGGTGATTTTGCCCGAGAGTTTGTGCCACGAAGACACGGTGCGGCGCTGGTATGCCGACTATCGGTCGGGCGATTTTGAACGGACCGAGGTCTTGAAGATGGAGCTCAACGCTTTGTTCCGCCGCGCTTTTCTGGAGGCACCTGAGTTTCTGCGCCAGCCGCGCAACGCCTCCGTGGGGGAACGCGCGCTCAGTTCCGTGCACATCCGGCATGTGATTGCCATGGTGCGGCTGGTTCTGGAAAACCTCGACACGCCGCTCAAGAACGCCGATATCACCGCCGTCACCGGCCTGCATGAGAATTACGCCTTGGGTCTGTTCACCCGGATCATGCAGATCCCGTTGAAACAATTCGTGCTGCGGATGCGGCTGATGCGGGCGCGGGCTTTGCTGGTCGAAAGCTCCCTTGCGATAGCTTCGGTGGCCGAGGCGTCGGGCTTTACCTCGATCAGCCAGTTCTATCACCAGTTCAAAATCGCCTACGGGATTGCGCCAAACGCGGTGCGCAGCCAGTATCTGGCATAAAGATTTGTCAGATATTTCAAGGGGTTGATGGTACCGCTTTCCCGGCTTGAACGGGAGACCTCTAGATACAATCTAGCGCTCTAACCAACTGAGCTAAAGCGGCACACCAGCGCGCAGGATCCCTGCGATGGGCCGTGATTTAGGGACTTGGCGGGCGAGGGTCAACCCGGAAAATCAGGTGGCGCTTGACAGGGCCCCTCCCCTCACCCAAACCGCGACAAACGCGAAGGGGCGACCATGGGGATCGACAAGCAAAGCGACATATCGGCCAACATCCAGATCGGGCCGACCGATCAGGGCATGGTGCGGATCTACATCGCGGCGGATGACGGCACCGAAATCCCGCTGGATTTCGAGCCGGACGAGGCTTTGGACATCGCCGAAGAGCTGCGGGCGGCGGCAGAAACCGCCCGGGCAATGGGCGGCAAGCCAGCGCCGAAGAAGCCAAAATAGCGCGAAAGCCAGGCGAATGGCCTAGCCAATCAGGGCGGCCACCCCCGGATCGCGCAAGCTGTGCAGGCGGGCTGCGGCGTGGCGGGCGAATTTGTGCAGCATCGCCTTGCGCCGGGCACCGACCAGCGGGGTCTCACTGCCCATCCGGATAATCTCCGCGTCATAGGCGTCGGCGAGGATCAGTCCGGTGCCTTCGGGCAACAGTTCGGTTGGAAAATCGGCATCGACCGCCCAGAAAAACCGGTCGCAATAGTCCAGATAGCCCTGCCATTTCTGATCGGCGTGAAAATCGGCCCGACCGGATTTGCATTCGATCACCCAGACCTCGCCCTTCGGCCCCAAGGCCATCAGATCGATCCGCAGACCAGCAGTGGGGATCATCTCCTCCACCGTCACAAAATCGAGTGCCCGAAGTGCGCGTGCCACGCCCCGCGCAAGGCGCTGGCCGGGCATTTGAGGCAAGAGGTCGCACGGATCCATCGGGCAAATATGAACCAAAGGTGAACATGAGGCAAGCCGTGCCGGAGGTGAGCCTTGCGATGCACCCAAACTGCGCCTATCTGTACCGGTGGCGGGTGCTGCTCTTCACGTGCGAGGCAACTTTTCCAGTGGCCGATAAGCAAGTGAACGGGGGCTGGCTCTGGCAGGATCCTGGTCCTGCTACCTGGCGCCCACCTGAGACCTCTGGCTCTCGGGAAAACATCGTCTCCACGGCCGCTGCGGGCCCGCCACCTTGTCGCCCCGAGCCTGCCAGCAAAAAGCCCGGCGCATTTGGGTCCGGGCTTTGGTCACCGATTGACGGGCGGTTCAGCGCCGCTTGCGCTGCCCCGCCACGACCTTGATCGGGATCAGCGTGCCGCCGCACGGGCGGTCGTCAGCCGCCAAGCCGATGGATTTAAACCCAATTTGAATGGCCGTGAACGCCACACCGAACAGCAGCCACAGTGCCACGCCGGCCACGACGCCGATACCCGAGGCGGTGACCACCAGCCCCAGCCCTGCCAGATTAAGCACCACCGGCACAAACAGCGCCGCGAGACCAAAACCGACGCCCGCGTTCCTGATGCTGGTGCGATGAGTATGCTGCATGATGCCTCCGATGTACTTCCAATTTGTAACATGATGGTGGCAAGGCCGGATTGCAAGACAAGGCCCGATTACAAAATCGAGCCGCCAGCCGCTGATTTCCGCGCAAGGCCGGTGCGGGAAGCTGCAACACCCTGCGCTGGACCGTGGCCGCGCGAAAACCGCCCCGCTGCCCCGCAACCGGTTGAGAACGCGGGGTTAACCGGCCGTTGGCCGACCAAACATGCTGTAGGTTCCCCGTAGCTTTTGCGGCGTTTTCCCGTAGCTACATCGTAACGACAGACCGCGCGCTGCCGCCGGTTAACCAAGCCCGCCCCGAATCACTTTCATCTGGGCACAAATACTCCACGGGGGGTGCGGGGGGTGTGAAACCCTCCGCTCCGGCAGCGCCGCAAAACCGTCGCCTCAGAACCCGTCCTCTCAGAACCCGCCGTCTCAGAATCCGTCGGGCTTGATCTCATGCGCCATGTGGTCCAGCACGGCATTGACGAACTTCGGCTCTTTGCCATCGGGGAAGAACGCCTTGGCGACATCGACATATTCGGTGATGGCGACTTTGGGCGGGGTCGGCATCGCGGACAGTTCGGCACCAGCCGCGCGAAACAGGGCGCGCAGCACCGGGTCGATCCGGGCGATCGGCCATTTGGCGACCAGAGCGCGGTCGGTCAGCTGGTCGATCCGGGCCTGCAGGTTGACCGCATGGTCGACCACCGCGCGAAAATGGTCCACGTCGCCTTCGGCCATTTGATCGTCGTCATAAACCGCGCCAAAGCGGTGGGTTTCAAACTCCCTTGTCACCGCCTCGACCGTCTGGCCGGAGGATTCCATCTGAAACAGAGCCTGGACGGCATAGAGCCGGGCCGCCGATTTCATCTGTTTCTTGTCTGGCTTGATCTCTGGCTTCATGCGCGGAACCCGATCCCCTTGGTTTGGCCCGCCCATTTGCGCGAGATTGCGATCAGGTGCAAGGCGCCAATCACCGCATCAGGACCTCCAGAGTAACCCAGACCGATGCAAAGACCCTGCAGGCCCAAAAGGCCAAGGTCTCGCCGCAATTCTGGATCTAACTTCAGTTGAACGACCGCAAAACCGTCAAATTCTGCTAGCCGCGCCGCCATCGCAATCGTGGGCGGAATGTACATTTGGTCAGGAACCAGCTGGATTTCCACCACTGCACCAAACTCTTTTGCCGCCGCAGTCGCGGCGTCGGTGAGCGCACCCGCCACTGTGACAATCAACAGTTTCACCGGCTTGTCGAACACCGGCATGGCCAAAGTTGAACCCATGATCACCCCCATGTTAGTCAAAGCAAATACGCGCTATTTCGGGCAAAGGCCATCACCCCGCTTGGCTGTTCAGGCCCCGAAATACCGCTCTGCCGTCAAATACCCGGCCAGGCGACCGGCAGCGCACCATTCGCGTTCAAGGCTGGTGTCGCCGACCAGAATGACCCTGCCGCCAGCAATGGGTGCGCCATGTGGTGCCTTCGGCCACCGATGGGCCGCCGTTGTGGCCGATCCTTGGCATGTGCTACGCCTTCAACCTGTGGGTGCAGCGGCGGGTGGGCCGATCAAGGGCGGCTTTTGCCGCAAATTTGCCGTAAGGTGGCGCGATGGTGAGGGTTTGGCAAGGTTTGCCGCTTTACCTTGGCCCGAAATGCGCCAAACGGAAAGGGACTTGGGGCAGACAGTGCTTACCGACGTAACACCAGCGGCCACCGGACACCGGTTCTTGTTTCTGCAAGGGCCGCATGGGCCGTTCTTTGCGCGTCTGGGCCGGATGCTGCGGGCGTCGGGCGCGCAGGTCTGGCGGGTCGGCTTCAACCGGGGCGACCGGGCGTTCTGGCCGGATACCGCCAGCTACATCGGCTTCAAGGCCAAACCGGACGCCTGGCCTGCGGCGTTTGGCGCGATCGTGGCGGACAAGGCCATCACCGATGTCGTGCTCTACGGCGACACCAGGCCGATCCATGCGGCGGCGGTCGCTTCGGCGCGGGCTTTGGGGCTGACCGTGCATGTGTTCGAGGAAGGCTATCTGCGCCCGCATTGGGTGACCTACGAACGCGGCGGCTCGAACGGTCATTCCCGGCTGATGCAGATGCCGGTGGTTGCCATGCAAAAGGCGCTGGCGGCCTTGGATATGGACCTGCCGGATGCCCCGGCGCGCTGGGGTGACATGCGCCAGCACATGTTCTGGGGCGCTTTGTACCATTGGTTCGTGCTGACCGGGTTTTGGGATTACCGGAATTTCCGGCCGCACCGGGCGTTGAGCGTCGGGCAGGAGTTCTTGTTGTATTGCAAGCGGCTGGCCCTCATGCCGTGGCACCGGGCCGAACGGCTGGCCGCCACCTACCGGATCCAGCACGGCGGATTTCCTTATCACCTTGTCCTTATGCAACTGGAACATGACGCGAGTTTCCAGATGCACTCGCCGTTCCGCACCATGACCGAGTTTCTGGCGGTGGTGGTCGAGGGCTTTGCCAAAGGCGCGCCAGCCCATCATCATCTGGTGTTCAAAGCCCATCCCTTGGAGGATGGCCGCGTGCCAATGCTGCGTGAAATCAAGCGGTTGGCGGGGCTGCATGGGGTTGCGGGGCGGGTGCATTTCGTGCGGGGCGGCAAGCTGGCCCGGCTGTTGAACCATGCGCGCACCGCGGTCACGGTGAATTCGACCGCCGCCCAACAGGTGCTGTGGCGCGGTCTGCCGCTGAAGGTGTTCGGGGCGGCGGTCTATGCCAAGCCGGAGTTTGTCTCGAACCAAAGCCTGCCTGAGTTTTTCGCCAAACCCACCCGGCCCGACAGCAAGGCCTACCGCGACTACCGGCACTATCTGTTGGAAACCAGCCAGATCCCCGGCGGGTTTTATGCGGCGCGCAGCCGGCGGGAATTGTTGCGGCAGGTGGTCGACATGATGCTGCAGGCCGAAGACCCCTATGACGCTTTGAGCTCGGGAAACGCGGCACCTCGGCAACAGTTGCGGCTTGTTACCTGAAGCCCTCCGCTGACGACACTTTCAATTTCCTTTGTGGTTCTGTAGCCTTACGGGCAAAACTTGAGGTAAAACTCCACCAAAGGAGCCCGGGCAGTGAAAATTATCAAATCGAGGGGGGCCGTGGCCCTGTCCCTTGTGGCGGTTCTTTTGGCGACCAGCGGCTGTGGTTTGCCACGCTCCGGCCCGACCAAACGGGAAATCTATGCCGGATCGGTGCTGAACCAGGGCGACGCCTTCGTGGTCACGGTCAACCCGCAGGTCACCAGGGCCACATCGGTGACGCCGGCCTTGGGCTTTTCGCAGGCATTTCTGAAGGCCGGGGTGCTGGCGCCGGATATTATCTCGTCTGGCGATACTTTGGGGTTGACGGTGTTCGAAAACGTCAAGGACGACCCCTTGCTCGGCAACACCGGGCAGCGGGTTTCGGCCTTGCAGCAGTTGCAGGTTGACGGCCAAGGCTTCATCTTCGTGCCCTATGCCGGCCGGATCAAGGCGGCGGGCCAGACGCCGGATGGCCTGCGCAATGTGATCACCCGCAAGCTCGACACCCAGACCCCCGACCCGCAAGTCATCGTGCAACGGCTGGCGGGCAACGGGTCGACCGTGACGGTGGCAGGCTCGGTCGCAGCCCAAGGCAACTTCCCGATTGACGCGCCGACCCGCACCTTGACCGCGATGATCGCCAAAGCCGGCGGTGCCACGATTCCGCTGGCGGTGGCCGTGGTGCGGGTCTCGCGCGGCGGGCGAACCGAGAAAGTCTGGCTGCAAGACCTCTATGCCAACCCCAAAATGGACATCGCCCTGCGGCCCGGCGACCAGGTCGTGGTCGAACAGGACACCCGGGCCTTTGTTGCCTTGGGCGCGACCGGAACCCAAAACCGCGTGCCGTTCCAGACCCAGACCCTGTCCGCACTGGAGGCGATTGCCACGGTCGGCGGCCTCAACTCGATCATCGCAGACCCCAAGGGTGTGTTCGTTCTGCGCAATGAACCGGCGGAAATTGCCAACGCGGTGCTTGGGCGCACCGATCTGCGGGGCGCGCAACGGATGGTCTATGTGCTGAACCTGACGCAGCCGACCGGGTTGTTTGAAGCGCGCGATTTCCTGATCCGCGATGGCGACACGGTTTATGTGACCGAAGCGCCGTTTGTCCAGTGGACCAAGACGATCGGTGCGATCACCGGCAGCGCCAATTCGGCCAATGCGCTCAACACGACGGCGAAGAACGTGGGCCTGTAACGGCCGATGGCCGCGCCGGACATCAGAGCCGCCCGGGTCGCCCCTAGGCGGCTTTATTCCTATACGGCGGGGTTTTTCACTCAAAGCCGGGTCCGCCGGATCCTGGGCTTGGCAGGTCATGCGGTGCGGCTTGGGCGGCCCGGGCCGCAGGATGGCGTGGTGGTGTGGGGCCGGTCTGAAACGGCATGGCGCGGCGAGGCGGTGGCTGCGCGCACCGGCGTGCCCCTGGTGCGGGTGGAGGACGGGTTTTTACGCTCGGTCCGGCCGGGTCGGATGGGCGACGCGCCGCTGGGGTTGCTGATTGACCCCTACGGTGTGCATTTCGACAGCGCGGCCCCCAGCCTGACCGAGGTGATCCTGAGCACTGACCCGTTGGACAATTCGAACCTTCTGAGCCGCGCAAGGGATGCAATGGCGCGCATTCAGGCGCTGGACCTGTCCAAATACAACATGCATGATCCGGAGGCCGCTTTGCCCGCCCCCGGTTATGTGCTGGTGGTCGATCAGACGCGCGGCGACGCCTCGATCCGGTATTCCGGTGCCGATCCGGCGCGGTTTGCCGAGATGCTGGCCTTGGCAGAGGCGGAGCATCCTGCCGCCCGGATCGTCATCAAGACCCATCCCGAGACCCAAGCTGGTCTGCGCGCTGGCCATTTTGCCGCCGATCTGGCGCGCGGCCGGATCAGCTTTTGCGAAACGGCGGTGTCGCCGCGCAAGCTTCTGGACGGGGCGGTTGCGGTCTATACCGTCGCCTCGCAACTGGGGTTCGAGGCGATTTTGGCGGGGCATCGCCCGGTGGTTCTGGGCCAGCCGTTCTATGCCGGGTGGGGCCTGAGCGACGACCGGTTGCCGATCGAGCGTAGGCGCGCGCGGCTGACCCGGACCCAGCTGTTTGCCGGGGTCATGCTGCTGGCACCTGTCTGGTATGACCCGTGCCGCGACCGGCTGTGCGATCTCGAAGCGGTGATCGACCAGCTGGAAGCAGAGGTCCGCGCCTTTCGGGCCGACCGTCACGGCTATGTCGCGGGCGGCATGCGGCTCTGGAAACGCGGGAGGCTACAGGCGTTTTTCGGGGGGCAAATGCCGGTGATCTTCCGCGATGACCCGCTGCAAGCCGCTGATTTGGCGCAGAAAACCGGGCGTGGCCTGTTGGTCTGGGCGGGCAAGGCGCCGCCGGATATGGCGTGTCTGCGGGTGGAGGACGGCTTTTTACGCTCGCGCGGCTTGGGGGCCGACCTGGTGCCGCCCTTGAGTCTGGTGAGTGATGATCTGGGGATTTATTACGACCCCGGCCGCGAAAACCGGCTGGACCGGCTGATCGTCCGCCCGCTGCCGCCGGGGGCCGAGGACCGCACGGCACGCTTGACGGCGGCGCTGGTGGCCTGCCGGATCAGCAAGTATAACCTGCGCCATGCTGCGGATCGGTGGCCAACCCGGCCCGGTGTGGCGGTCGAAGCCGAAGCTGCGGGGTTGGACCTTGGCCACCTGCAGCCCAACCCGGACCTGGCCGCGCTGGCGGCTGACCCGGCCCGCCTGCGGATTCTGGTGCCCGGTCAGGTGGAGGATGACGCCTCGATTCGTCTGGGTGCCGGTGAGGTCCGAACCAACCTCGGACTTTTGCAGGCCACCCGAACCGCCAACCGGCATGCTTTTATCCTCTACAAACCGCATCCCGATGTCGCGGCGGGCTTGCGGCCCGGCAGGCTCGCGGATCTGGCGCTGGTGGGCCTGGCCGATGCGGTCGCCGGTACCGCTGACCCGATTGGCCTGATTGACGCCTGCGATACGGTCTGGACCATGACCTCGCTTCTGGGCTTCGAGGCGCTGATCCGGGGCAAGCCGGTCACCTGCCTCGGCGCGCCGTTTTATGCCGGGTGGGGGCTGACCACCGACCTTGGACCGGGCGTCGCCCACCGCAATCGCAGCGGTGATGGCAGCCGTTTGCCGCAGGTCAGCCTGACCGCCCTGATCCACGCGGCCCTGATCGCCTATCCGCGCTATTACGACCCGGTCAGCCGTAGGCCCTGCCCGCCCGAAGTTGCGGTCGACCGCCTCGCGTCCGGTGCTATTCCAACGCCCGGTCTGGCCTTACGGCTGTTGGCCAAACTGCAAGGTGCTTTCGCCAGTCAGGCACATCTTTGGCGGTAGAGCAGACCCAAGCCAAGTCGGACGCAGTTTTCCGACTGCACTGCGCGCAAACATCAACCCGCCCTGCCCCTTTCATCTGTCCAAAAATATCCCGCCGAGGTCCGCAGCGGTTTGCTGCACAGCAGCGAAGAAACTGCGCTCAAACATCACCCGGCGCTTACCCATTCATCTGTCCAAAAATATCCCGCGGAGGTGCGCAGCGGTTTGCTGCACAGCAGCGAAGAAACTGCGCAGCGGGGAGGGCGCGTAGCCCGCTCGGCGCGGGGGTGCAGGGGGCGCGGGGGTGCGGGGGGTGCGCAGCCCCCCGCTGCCGGGGCCGCCGCGCGCGCGGCTGTTGGGCTGGCGCAGTTTCCAACCGCCTAAGCCTGGAACGGATCAGTAGATGTAGCGGATTTGTTCGGTCCAGAACCGCTCGATCCGTTTCAGCGATCCGTTGATGGTTTCCATCACTTCGGGGTCGATCACCCCGCGTTTGCCCAAGACCTCGGCGTGGCGGGCGAACAGTTCACTGATCAGCCCGCGCACCCGGCGGCCCTTTTCGGTCAGCCGCACCCGCACCGAGCGGCGGTCTATTTCGGACCGCTGGTGGTGCATATAGCCCAGTTCGACCAGCTTTTTCAGGTTGTAGCTGACGTTCGAGCCCTGGTAATAGCCGCGCGATTTCAGCTCGCCCGCCGTCACCTCATTCTCGCCGATGTTGAACAACAACAGCGCCTGAACCGAGTTGATCTCCAGAATGTTCAGCCGTTCAAATTCATCCTTGATCACGTCCAGCAGCAGCCGGTGCAGCCGTTCGAGCATGGAAAGGTTGTCCAGATAGCTGGCCAAGAGGGCTTTTTGCGATCCGTCCAACAGCGGCGTGTGCAGCGTCATAAGAAAATCTCCGATCCGTTATCCCATAGGGCTGAGTACAGGTTCGGCACAAAACACAAACATAAGGTAAACTCGCACCAGATTCGCAACAATTTTGCGGTCAAACAACGCGTAATCTGGTCTGAGCAAAGGCTGTGAGGGCGCTTATCAAGGGCGCGTGCTCCAAGGCCGGGGTTTTTTGGCCAAGAATCCAGGCCAGCAGGTCAGGATCGCTCTCGGCCAGAAGTGAGTCGTAGGCGTCGAGTTCGGCTACGGACATGCCCGCCAGCCGCGCATCGGCGTAAGGGCCAAGCACCAGATCCAGCTCTTTGGTGCCGCGCCGCCAGCTGCGCATCGCCATGCGTTTCAGCCGTGCCTCGGTGGTTTCCATGACGCCTCCTTGAACCCAACCGCTGCCCGGCCTATGACGCCGCATTATCATTCGCAACCGGAGCCTGCCATGGCCTTCCTGTCTGACACAATCGCCCGCGTCAAAGCCTCGCCCACCATCGCTGTCACCACCAAGGCTGCCGAGTTGAAGGCGCAAGGCCGCGACATCATCGGTCTGGGGGCCGGAGAGCCGGATTTTGACACGCCGCAGAACATCAAGGACGCGGCCAAGCGGGCGATTGATCAGGGCAAAACCAAATACACCGCGGTCGATGGGATACCTGAACTGAAAAAGGCGATCTGCGCCAAGTTTGCCCGCGAGAACGGGTTGAGCTATCAGCCCAACCAGATCTCGGTCGGTACCGGCGGCAAGCAGATTCTCTATAATGCGCTGATGGCCACGCTGAACCCCGGCGACGAGGTGATCATTCCGGCACCCTATTGGGTCAGTTATCCGGATATGGTTTTGCTGGCGGGCGGCACGCCGGTGCCGGTGGTGGCGGGGATCGAGACGAATTTCAAACTGACGCCCGCGCAGTTGGAGGCGGCGATTACGCCGAAAACCAAGTGGTTCATCTTCAACTCGCCGTCGAACCCGACCGGCGCTGGCTATACCGCCACCGAGTTGAAAGCCCTGACCGATGTGTTGATGCGGCACAGCCATGTCTGGGTCATGTCGGACGATATGTATGAACATCTGGTGTTTGACGATTTCAAATTTGCGACGCCGGCGCAGATTGAGCCCGGCCTGTATGACCGCACGCTGACCTGCAACGGCACCTCGAAAGCCTATGCGATGACCGGCTGGCGGATCGGCTATGCCGGAGGGCCTGCGGCTTTGATCAAGGCGATGGCCACGGTTCAAAGCCAAAGCACCTCCAACCCGTGTTCGGTCAGCCAATATGCCGCACTGGAGGCTTTGACCGGCACCCAGGACTTTCTGGCCCCGAACCGGCAGCTCTTTCAGCGGCGGCGCGATCTGGTGGTGGCGCTGCTGAACCAAGCCAAAGGCGTCACCTGCCCAAAGCCGGAGGGCGCGTTTTATGTCT
>JAYTQA010000075.1:0-5118 GCA_043746955.1 bacterium
CGGATGGCTGCGGCCCAAACCGCTACCGGTAGCGTCAGCAGCGCGGGCAAGCCGTCCACCAGCACGGCGCCGAGCGGCAGCAGGAGGAACAGCGCGCAAGCGGCGATGGTGAGGCTGTCAAGCGTTGTGCGGCCTTTTGGCGCGCGCAGGGCGAGGCTGCGGTCTTGGCCGGTGCCGAGGCTGAAGGGCAAGGTGAAACGGCCGGCGATTGCGACGCCCGTGGTGCAAAGCGCGAATTGGAGGGCTGCGAGCAAGGCCGCGCGTCCGGGGTCAAAATCGAACCTAAGCGCTTGATATATCGCGAGTTCCAGGGTCGTGGCGGCGGGGCCTCCGCCCAACGTCAAGGCCACCACAAACGAGGTCAGGCAGACCAGAAAGATCGACAAGGCGGCACCGGGCAGGGTGGTACGCAGCATCGGCAGTTCGATGTGGCGAAACCGGCTGGGCAGGCCAAGGGTTTCGGCCAGGCGGAACCGCTCCGCCGGGATGGCATGCCAACCATTCAACAGCATTCTGGTCGCCAGCGGCAAGTTGAAGAACGTGTGGGCGAGCACGACACCCTTCAACCCATAGATGGTGAAACCCGGCAGACCTACCGCTTTTAGTGTCAGGTTGAGGATGCCGCTGCGGCCATAGATGCTCAGAAGGCCAAGGACCGCCACGATGACCGGCAGCAGGAAAGGCGCGCCCATCAGCACGATCAACAGGCCGCGACCGGGGAAGCTCCGGCGCATCAGCGCGCGGGCGACCGGGATCGCCAGCAGGCAGGAAAAGCTCATGGATAGAAGGGCTTGCAGGACTGTGAACCGCAACGCCGACCAGTCGGCGGGGCGCAAAGTCGCACTGGTGGCCTGTGACGCCAGCGCCAGTGCGGTTCCCAGCACCAGCGTGGCGATCAGGCCGGACAGCGCGAGCGCTGCTATTTGGCGAGGGCGGTCTGCCATTCCTCCACCGCGGACTGCCGCAGGGTTTCAGCCTCGGTCGGAGAATACAGCAGGGATTTCAATGGCTTGATCAGGGTTTCGAACCCCTTTGGCAGGCCGGCGGCGGGGGTTTTGGCGGGGTACATCCAGTTGGTGGTGGGCAGCACGGATTGCGCCGTGTCGCTGGCGAGGTAGGCGAGGAACTGGTCGGCGAGCGCTTGGTTCTTGGACGCCACCAGTTTTCCGGCGACTTCGACCTGCATATAGTGGCCCTCGGTGAAAAGAGCGGCAGATTTGGTGGCGTCTTTCTCGGCAATCAGGTGATAGGCTGGCGAGGTGGTGTAGGACAGCACCATATCAGCCTCGCCTTTCAGGAACAGGCCATAGGCCGCGTCCCAGCCGGGGGTGACGGTGACGATGTTATGGGCTAAGCCCTTCCAGATATTGGCAGAATCCGCACCGTAAGCGTGTTTCACCCACATGACCAGACCAAGGCCGGGGGTCGACGATCGTGGATCCTCGATCACGATCTTCAGATCGCTCGCCGCCAATTCCTTGAAGCTCTTCGGGGGGTTGGCGAGTTTGGTGTTGTCATAGACAAAGGCAAACCAGCCCCAGTCGAACGGCTCAAAATTCGCATCGGCATAGGGCACCGGCAGATCGTTGGGCGCTTTGGTGGCGAGGGGCGCAAACAGGCCGGTGGCGCGGGCGGTCTCGACCAGGGTGGTGTCGAGGCCCACGACCAGATCGGCATCTGACCCGGCCCCCTCCATCTTGAGGCGCGACAGGACAGCGGCACCATCGCCAGCGGTTATGTAGTTGATTTTGCAAGCACAACTCGCCTCAAACCCCTTGGCTATCGCGGGGCCGGGGCCATAGTCAGCCGCAAAACTGTCGTAGGTCAGGACGTTCAGCACCGGGGTTTCGGCCATGGCCATCGTGGTCATGGACAGGAACGCCAGCGCAATCGGGAAGGATTTCATGGTCTCTCCATTTGCGACGAGCGGGAATGGAGTGGACGAGCGCCAGCACCTTCCCTCCGCCGGTATGATCCGGGTCAGGTTCAACGGGTCCGCTTGCGCATCTCAGCCGGTTAGGGCCCCCCGAGGTGAGAGTGAAAATACGGTTTTGGCGGGAGGGCGCAAGGGGAATGCGCAAACACTTGGGAACGCGGGGTTAATCTGGGAAAATCGGGGGAAACGGCGGTCTTGAATGCGTCTTTCTTTGGTCTTTTTTCGGTCTCTACGCGCGGGGAGATCGCGCGGCGTTAATTCTTTTGGCCGAATCGGGGGTGGTGCGCGCACCAACCGCACCCCAGGGTGGGATGCCCTTTGGCCGAATCGGGGGTGGTGCCCAGTACAGGCGCACCCTAGGGTGGGATTTTACGGTCTGGAGGCTGGCGATGTGGCTGCGTTTGGCTTTGTTGTGTGTGATGGCCGCCCCGGCCTCGGCGCGGTGCGTGACCTATCAAAGCTTTGCCAAAGGCGTCGAGGTCACGCTGCAGGATGGCTCGGTCTGGACTGCCAGACGGGACGCGCATGAGGTGATCCGGATTGACCAGACCAATGGCCGCGCCGCCTATGCCCGCTATGTCGTCGGGCCCTACGGCATCTATGCCAGCGAAAGCACCCGCAACGGCAAGGGGGTGATTTCGGAGTTCAGCTATGCAAGAACGCCAGTGGAGCCGGTGGTCGGGATCGACTGGACCTCGAACGTCAAAGCGGTCAGCACCACGATTGGCCACGCGCCCGACCCGGCGCGGCGCGAAAAGGTCCATCTGACGGCGGCGGATCTGGCGGAGGTGACGCTCGGTCCCTGCACCTACAAGGTGATGGGCGTCGATATCGGGCATCTGGGCGGGCCTTTTCCGACCGTGCAGCATTTCGCCTATTTCCCCGACCTGCGCTTTGGCATCCAGACCCAGATCACCTATCCGGCCGATACCGTGAAGAAGGCGGCGGTTCTGGCGCTGCGGGCCAAGTAGGAAAGGCTTCACCCGGTTGGGGTTTTGGCCTATCTGGGCGCAAAGGAGTGAACCCATGAGCCTCAACACGTTCGGCCACCTGTTCCGGGTTACCACCTGGGGCGAAAGCCATGGCCCGGCGATTGGCTGCACGGTGGATGGCTGTCCGCCGGGGGTAGCACTTTCGGAAGCGGATTTGCAGCCCTGGCTCGACAAGCGCAAGCCGGGGACCTCGAAGTTCACCACCCAGCGCAAAGAGGCGGACGAGGTTCGGATCCTGTCGGGGGTGTTTGACGGGCTGACGACCGGCACGCCGATCCAGTTGATGATCGAGAATACCGACCAGCGGTCGAAAGACTACAGCGAGATCGCCCAGGCGTTTCGGCCGGGCCATGCGGATATCACCTACCATCAGAAATATGGGCTGCGCGATTATCGTGGCGGCGGGCGCAGTTCGGCGCGCGAGACGGCCAGTCGTGTGGCCGCTGGTGGCGTGGCGCGGGCGGTTTTGGCGCATCTGGTGCCGGGGCTGCAGATCACCGGCTACATGGTGCAGATGGGGGTCCGGGCGATTGACCGGGCTCGGATCGATTTAGGTTCGATTGAGGGCAATCCGTTCTGGTGCCCGGACCCGGTGGCCGCGCTGGAATGGGCGGAATATCTGGACGGCTTGCGGCTGGCGCATAACTCGGTCGGGGCGGTGATCGAGGTGGTGGCGACCGGGGTTCCGGCCGGGCTGGGCGCGCCGTTGTATGGCAAGCTCGATTCAGATCTGGCGGCTGCGATGATGTCGATCAACGCGGTCAAAGCGGTTGAGATTGGCGACGGCATGGCGGTGGCCAGCCTGACCGGGGTCGACAATGCGGATGAGATCAGGATGGGGCCAAACGGGCCGGAGTTTCTGTCAAACCATGCCGGCGGGATTCTGGGTGGCATCAGTTCAGGTCAGCCGGTGGTCTGCCGGTTTGCGGTCAAGCCCACATCAAGCATCCTGACGCCCCGGCGGACCATCACGGCGCAGGGCGCGGAGGTTGATCTGGTCACCAAGGGCCGACATGACCCTTGTGTGGGCATCAGGGCGGTGCCGGTCGGTGAGGCGATGATGGCTTTGGTGCTGGCCGACCATCTGTTACTGGATCGCGGTCAGACCGGTGGGCTGCGCGGCGTGATCGGGTAAAATTTTAACGGTCGGGTGGCCAGTGCGGAAACCCGGATTGCCGGTTTGGCCATCCCGCAGGGCGTGATCGGCTGGACTGGACCGTTGGCCCAACCGGTTGATGCGGGATATTTCGGCGTAAAGGGCGGATTGACCGCGTGCCATGGCGCGGCGATGCGACCAGACGGTCAGCCAGCCCAACAGCGGGCCCAACAGCCAGCCCAACCGCGTGCGGCGGGCGGGGTGCCAGTCAAACGCGATCTCCACCACTTCACCGGCCTGGCGCAGGTGCCAGATGCCGTGGCCGCGCCGACCACCGCGCGCCTCGACCACAAAGCGGTGCGGTGCTACCGCCTCCACCACCCTTGCGTGCCAGCCCAAGGCCAGGACCCTTCGGGAGCGGGCGGCAAAGCGGTCGGGGCGATGCGGGACCACAGCGGCGTGAACGTCGCCCCACCAACGCGGAAACTCCGCCACCGCGGTCAACACGCGGACCACATCGGCCAAGCGGCCGGTCACGCGCCAATCCCTGATGATGCGTACCGGGGCAGCAGGCATGTCGACCTCAACCTTGTATCACCTGCGCATCGGTGTGACGCGGCAAGGTTGAATTTGGGTTAACTCTGCTCCGGTCTTGGCTCCGATTTCAATTCAACCAGGAATTCACGCAGCAAGGCGACGCGGCGGGGCCGGAAGCTTTCGGGCGTCAGGGTGATCTCGGCCATACTTGCCAAATCAAAGCGGCGGAAGCCCTGGCGCAGGCAGCACCACGCCAGCAGCATCAGGGTGCGGTCGAGGAACACGACCGACAGCGGCCAGACGCAGCGGCGGGTTTGGCTGCCATCGCGGTCGGTGTAGCGGATGTCGAGTGCGCGTTCGTCCCAGCACGCCTCGCGGATCAGGGCCAGCGAGGCGGGCGCGCGGGGCCGCCTTTCAAAACGGTAGGTCAGTTGCACGGCATGGATCGCCTGGCGCTGCACGCGTTCGGGCAGGGTGGCGGTGATCTTGGCAAGGGCGGCCTCGGCGGCGCGGGCAAGGGCGGGGTCACCGGCTGCGCGCACCTCTGACAGGCCGAG
>JAYTQA010000076.1:0-1906 GCA_043746955.1 bacterium
GCGCTGACCCTCGCCTGGTCGCCGCAGGACGAAACCCTGCGCCTGATCTGCACATTCGAGATGGAGCCGCCCGAGGCGCGCCACCTGCAGCTTTACGACCTGCTCAACCGGTGCAATGACATGGTCTGGACCGGCGCTTTCACCTATTGGGCCGACCAAAAGCTGATGGTCTGGCGCTATGGGCTGGCATTGACCGGCGGCCAGATTGCCGCACCCGAGCAGATCGACCACCTGATCGCCGCCGCCGTGATGGCGTGCGAGCGGTTCTATCCGGCGTTCCAGCTGGTCGCTTGGTCGGACCACACCCCGCAAGCCGCCCTGAAAGTCGCCATTGCCGAGGCTTACGGTCGCGCCTAACTTGGCCCCCGGTAAGGCGGAGGCGAAGATGCTGGAAGAAGTGGCCCGCGACGGGTTGGTACTTTTGGGTTGCGGCAAGATGGGGACCGCGTTGTTGACCGGTTGGCTGGCGGCCGGGGTGCCTGCGGCGTCGGTTTGGGTGATTGAACCGAACCCGACCGACTGGCTGAAGTCTCTGGGCCTGCACCTGAATGAAGGTGTGCCGCCGCTGCCGTCGGTGGCCGTTCTGGCGGTCAAACCGCAAATGATGGGCGCAGCACTTCCCGCCCTGCAAGTCTTGGGCAATGGCAAAACGCTGTTCATCTCGATCGCTGCAGGCACCTCGATTGCCACGTTCGAGGCGGCATTGGGCGCCAGAACCCCGATCGTGCGCACCATGCCCAACACCCCCGCTATGGTTGGTCGCGGCATCACCGGTATCTGCGCCAATCAGCCCGGACGTAGGGGGCTGCCGCTGGCGAAAGCCCTGATGCTGGCTGTCGGTGAGGTGGTCGAACTCGACGGCGAACATCAGATCGACGCGGTCACTGCCGTCTCCGGCTCCGGCCCGGCCTATGTCTTCCACTTGATCGAGGCGCTGGCCGCTGCGGGCGTTGCCGAAGGCCTTTCTCCCGAAATCGCCATGAAATTCGCCCGCGCCACGGTTTGCGGGGCCGGGGAGCTGGCCTACCGCTCTCCCGAACCTGCGGCCCAGTTGCGGATCAATGTGACGTCGCCGGGCGGCACCACCGCCGCCGCTTTGGCCCATCTGATGAACCCTGAAACCGGCCTGGCCCCGCTGTTGGCCCGCGCCGTTCATGCCGCAGCCGAACGCGGGCGGGAATTGGGCAAATGATCACCCTGGAAATTAGCTATGCCGATTTTGAAAAGGTCGATATCCGGGTGGGCAGGATCACCCGCGCCGAACCCTTCCCCGAGGCGAGGAAGCCCGCCTACAAACTCTGGGTCGATTTCGGCCCCGAGATCGGTGAGAAACGCAGCTGCGCCCAAATCACCACCCATTACACGCCGGAAACCTTGGTCGGGCGACAGGTGCTTGGGGTGGTGAACTTTCCGCCGCGCCAGATCGGCAAGGTCTTGTCCGAAGTGCTGGTGCTGGGTCTGCCCGATGCGGAAGGCCAGGTCGTCCTGATCGGGCCCGGCCACGAGGTTCCGTTGGGAGGCAAGCTGTTTTGAAACTCCTGATTACCCGCTGCCTGCCCGCTGCCGTGGTTGCCCGCGCCCGAACCCGGTTTGACGTGACCTATCACCACGACCCGACGCCGCTTTCGCCGCAGTCCCTGCGCGACAGTCTGCGCGACTATGACGCGATCCTGCCGACCTTAGGCGACCTTTTCCGGGCCGAGGTTTTCGCGGACGTGGCCCCGCCCCGCGCCAAACTGCTCGCCAACTTCGGGGTCGGCTACAACCACATTGACGTCCAAGCCGCCCGCGCCGCAGGTGTCGCCGTGACCAACACCCCAGGTGCGGTCACCGCCGCCACCGCCGACATCGCCCTGACCCTGATCCTGATGACGGCGCGCAGGGCAGGCGAGGGGGAACGGCTCCT
>JAYTQA010000077.1:0-5116 GCA_043746955.1 bacterium
CTGGTAAATCAAAACGCCAAAAGCCTTGTAGCGGCGGCGGCGGCGATGCCGGAGGGGGTTCTTACCTGTGCCGCCAAAGTGACCGACCCGGATGCGGTGAACGATTGCATGAAACAAGCGGTGGCCCGGTTCGGCGGCATCGACGGGTTGGTGACGTCTACCGGGATCGTCAAGAGTGGCAGTTCGCTTGAGGTCAACCCCGAATACTTCCGCGCTCTATCGCGGCTTCAATTATCAGGAAATCGCCCTGGACGAGTGCCTGTTGCTGGCGCAAAGTCTGGCCAAAGATGGCAAGCCCTGGCACAGCCATGTCCAGAACCCTTTCGCGGGGGTTTTCGCGCTGGTGATCGAGGATGATGACTCGGCAATCCCCTATATAGCCAACTCCGGCGCGGCCTTCCCCGAGGTCGACAAGGATCTGGTCAAGATGTTGCATGGCGCGAATATTCTAGATGCCAGCAAGGCACGTTCGGCCATGAGCAGTCTCGTTGCGTCACGGGTTCTGGCGCATGTTCAGACGCTGCAGACGGACGGTATTGTTTGCCATCATCACATGCATTTCACAAGCTGCGCCTTCAACCCACATCCGGGCAAGTGGTCGATTTCCATCGAAAGCCCCGATGTGCTGTTCGCCGAAGCGTCCGGAACAGAGCTGGTTGATGTTCTGCGTGAAATCGAGGTTCTTTACTTCGACAATCTTCATCGTGCGGCGCAGGCGGTGTGACTGGATTGGACTGCCTGAGTTTGAGCAGACATCGACCACGACTTCCCTGCCTTCCCATGCACACGTAATGGCCGTTAAAGCGTAGCGGCTTGGGCGGGCGGCCAATCGATTATTCGACCGTGGGGGGCGCTGTTTGCCAAAAGACTAATTTCGGATACGGTCCAAGACCGCCGAAAGTCCAGCTTTCAGCGCCGCGTCGCCACCATTTGTCTGAAACACTCGCCGAAGTTGCTCGTTCAGCCCGCCCTTGGTGGAATGTGCCAGGCGCAAGGCGGCGGCCGATTGCGGGTCATCGCGCAGGGTCGTGCCCAGATTGGCGAAGAGGGCGCGGAGGTAGGCGGCGGCATCTTGTTCTGGTATGCCTTGCATCTGCATCCAGGCGCTCGCGCTTTCCACCAGTCCGAAATAGGTTCCCATCAAGGCACTCGCCGCAGCATAGCTGTCAAATGCGGCACGATCAGTGACTGCAAGGGCCTGACCCAAGGCACCAAACAGCTCCATCGCGGCGGGCAAGGGCGGAAAGACCGGAGTGACGCAGCTGCGCCTTTCGACAAAGGGCAGCGGGATGGCGCGACAGATCTGCGTGACGCCAGTCCAAGCATGCAGGTCAGTGATGGGAAGGGTGGCGATCAGGCTGATGACCGGCTTGTCAGGGTCGAAGGCCAGCGGGCGGATCACCTCTGCGGCCAGTTGCGGGCGGACCGCCAGAATGATCAGGTCGGCACGATTCAGCACATCCTGATTGTTAGCGGCGATCTGCACACCCGGCAATCTTTCCGACAGGTCGTGCGCCACAGCCTGATTGCGGGGCGACAAAAGCACCGGTGCATCAGCCATGTGCGAAGCTTTCAACCCGCGCACGATATGTTTGGTGATGCTGCCCGTACCGATGAACCCGATACACAGGTTCATAGTTGGTCCACTTGCGGGCCCCAAGTGTCAGACAGGGCAAAACCGGTGGCAAAAGGATCGTCGGGGCTGAGGCGCAGGGTTTCGCTGCCGTAAATCCAAGCTCGGCCCGTGATGCGGGGCAGAACGGCACGGTGGGGCCCGACCATGATTTCGCCGATCGATTGCGCCGTGAAGGTACCGCCGATGATCGACCGCGACGTTCGACTATCTCCCACAGCCACCTGCCCCCGGGCATAGGCTGCGGCAAGGTTTGCCGACGATCCCGTGCCACAGGGGGAGCGATCTACCCGGCCGGGTTTCAGGGTGGTGCAGGTCAGGATAGTGCCGTCAGGCTGCGGGTCGCGAAACATGACATAGGCCACTTCGGTCAGGCCCGGAATGTCAGGATGGGCGACCTGAATTCGGTCTTTCAACAGCGATTTGATGGCGATGCCCGCCTCTGCCAGAATGCGGGCGTTTTTGGGTTCGATGGTCAGACCGATTTGACCCACATCGACAAGGGCGTAGAACACGCCACCAAAGGCGATGTCGGCCTTTACCGCGCCCCATTCCGTGTCAATCACCCGGTCCAGTTCCACCGCAAAGGCGGGCACATTGTCGAGGCTGACGGACAGGCAGCGCCCTTTTTCACAACGCGCACGCGCGGTGATCAGCCCCGCCGCCGTATCCAGCCGCACCACCGTTTCCGGTTCAACCATCGCAACGCGCCCGGTTTCCAGAAGGGCGGTCACGACACAGATCGCGTTGGAGCCTGACATGGGATGCGCCCGGTCAGGTTGCAGCACGATGAAACCGGCATCGGCATCCGGGCGGCACGGCGGCAGCAACAGGTTAACCGTCATCGCCACATGGCCCCGCGGTTCAAAAGTGACAAAGCGGCGCAGGCTATCATCCACCGCATTGATATGGTTCATCTTTTCTAGGATGGTTGCGCCGGGAATCTCTGGTGCGCCGCCCACGATGATCTTGCCGATCTCGCCCTGACAATGGACGAGCAGCAGCTCAAGGGCGGATTGGAACTGCATCGCGGTCTCCTAAAACCTGTCAATACTGTAAGGCGTCAGGTCCAGTGTGGGTCCGGCCCCGGTGATCAGATCGCCCATCAGCCGTGCTGTGGTGGCGGCATAGGTCAGGCCAAGATGGCCGTGGCCGGTGGCAAAGTAAACACCCTTGGTTTTGGCCGAGGCCGACAGGATCGGCACCGTGTCCGGCAGTGCGGGACGGTGACCCATCCACTCGGTGAAATCGGCGCAGCGCAGGTTTGGCAGCGCCGTCATCGCTCGCTTGACGGTAATTTTCGCGCGGCGGTAGTCGGGGGCGGAGTCCAGCCCTGCCATCTCGACTGTGCCGCCAACTCGGATACCGCCTGCGGTGGGTGTGACCATGAAGGCGCGCGCGGGCCAGATGATCGAATGCTGCATCGTGATGCCCGGCGCCATGATCTGGGTGTGATAGCCGCGTTCGGTTTCCAAGGGGATCGGCTCGCCCAGCAGGGCGGACAGGCGGCCTGAAAACGCTCCAGCGGCAATGACAACCTCATCCGCCGCAATCCGGCGGCCGTCTTTCAACTGCACCTCGCGGATGCGATCATTACGGGTAAATCCCGCGACCTCGCCCTGTTCAATGCGGCCGCCTTGGGCGGTGAAGCGTTCGGCCAGCGACAGCACCAGCCGGTACGGATCGCGGATCGAGCGATTTTGTGGGAAGCGCACAGCCATCCCGATGCCGGGCGAGAGTTCCGGCTCCAATACCCGGGCCTCGGCCCCGGTCAGGATGTCATGGGCAAACCCGAAGCGTTCCAGAATCTCGATGTGGTCGCGGTCGGCAGCGAATTCGGCGCGGTCGGTGTAAAGCGACAGGCAGCCCTGCTCGGTGATCTGGTCCGACAGGCCCAGTTGCGTCAGCAAGTTCAGCGTATCGGGCAGTGCCAGAGCGCAGAGGGCTGCACCCTGCGCCTCCAGGTGGCGCAGCTTGGTGGGGCGTGAGGCGGCAATAAAGCGCAGGAACCAAGGCACAAGCCGGGGCATATAGCTGGGGCGCACCCGCACCGGGCCTTCGGGGGCCAACAACCAGCCGGGGATTTGCCGCCAGATCGCCGGGCGCGACGCAGGCATGAATTCGGTCACGGCAATCGAGGCCATGTTGCCGAACGAGGCCCCTCTGCCGGGGGTGTCACGGTCGATCAATGTGACCTGGCGGCCACGCTGTTGCAGATCATGGGCGATGGCAGTGCCGATGATGCCCGCGCCAATGACAACCGTGGCCATGGCTCAGGCCCAGTTCAGGATGGGCTGCATCGCGGCGGCGAATGCGGCCTTTTCCTCATCCGTCAGAGGCCCCAGTGGCATGCGGCATTCGCCCACGGGAGTACCTTGCAATTCGCAGCCATATTTCAGCTTTTGCACGAACTTGCCTGATTCCAGGATGTTCATGGCCGTATAAAGCGTGGCCATCTGCGCCTTTGCCTTTTTCAGATCGCCCGCGCGGAAGGTGCGATCCAGATCACAGACGGCTTTTCCCATGCAGTTGGCGGGACCACAGATCCACGAATCAGCCCCCCACAGCATGAAATCCAGCGCAATATCGTCCGAGCCTGACACCAGTTGCACGCGGCCTTCATACCGCGTGGCGATGCCAATGGCACGCTGCAACGACCCCGAGCTTTCCTTGATGCCGATGATGCGGGGATGATCGGCAAGGGCGTCCAGCGCCTCCCACTCAATCTCAACTCCATCCTTGCCCGGATATGAGTACAGAACGATATTGACATCGCAGGCGTCCAGCACCGTATTGAAATGCTTGATGATTTCGGCCTGTGTCGGTTTGGTGTAAAACGGCACGGCCAGAAGGACAGTGTCATAACCCATGGTCTTGGCGGCTTGGGTGTTGGCAATCACCCCAGCAGTGTGGGCAGCGTTGGTACCCGCAATCAGCACCTCGCCGGGCAGGGCAAAGTCTTTGACAAACCGCAGAACCTGCTCGCGCTCGGCATCCGACATGAAGTTGTATTCACCGGAAGACCCGCAGGGCACCCAGCCACTGACACCTGCCGCCCGCAAGTTGGTCATATGGGCTTTCAGCGCGGCAAAGTCGATCTGACCCATTGCATCGAACGGGGTGACAAGGGCGGGCATGACGCCTTGAAGTTTCATGGACTATCCTTTCGCTAAGCCGCATGTCGCCACGCAGTCGACATGATATGCTCCCGCACTGAGCCTTTCGTCAATCAAAAATATTCTGTGTCGACACGACATCCTCGTCCGATTATCCAAAGTGGAGATCAGGAGACCAACCCATGCCAGACGAGACAGACATGCGTCGCGCCAAAGGGACCGGGGCGAAGTTCGCCTTTGAAACCCTGCGCGACGAAATCCTGACCCTGACCCTCGGCCCTGGCCAATTGCTGGACGAGACGAGTTTGGCCGAACGGTTTGGCATGTCTCGCTCGCCCATCCGCGAGGCGCTGATCCGGCTTGCGGG